>JAEZBP010000600.1 GCA_023427125.1 Pseudomonadota bacterium
GTGGCGCGGGCCCAAGGAGGATCGCGATGAAGAACACGACGTGGATGGCGCTCTCGCTCTCGGCCGGGCTGCTCAGCGCAGCGTGCGGCGAGCCGAGCCGAGAGCCGACCGAGCCGGCGCGCGAAGAGGCGGTGGCCGAGCCGCAGGCCGAGGAGCAGCGGGTCGAGCAGCCGGCCGAACCGGCCTCGCCCGAGGCGCCCGAGGTGGCGACGGTCGGGCAGCCGGCGCCCGACTTCACGCTGACCGATCAGGCCGGCGCCGAGCACCGGCTCTCGCAGTACCGCGGGCGGATCGTGGTGCTCGAGTGGATCAACCCCGAGTGCCCGTACGTGCAGCGGCACTACCGCGCGCGGACGATGACGACGCTCGAGCAGGCGCTGCCCGACGATCAGGTGGTGTGGCTGGCGATCGACTCCTCGCACTTCGTCCGGCCGGAGAGCTCGGAGACCTGGCGCACCGAGCATCAGATGGCCTACCCGGTGCTGCAGGATCCGGCGGGCACCGTGGGCCGCCTCTACGCCGCCCGCACGACCCCGCACATGTACGTCATCGACGCCGAGGGCACGCTCCGGTACGCGGGCGGCATCGACGACGACCCGCGCGGCCAGAGCGCTACGCCGACCAACCACGTCGAGCGGGCGGTGCGCGCGCTGATGAGCGGCGAGCCGGTGCCCGCCCAGACGACCGAGCCCTACGGCTGCACCGTGAAGTACCAGGAGGCGTAGGCGCGCGGTGCGGTCAAGCCGCGAGGAGGTACGCGAGCGCGAGCCCGAACGAGAGCGTGGTCAGGACCATGCCGAGCGCGCGCTCGCCCGTCGTCATCGCCTTCGTCATCCCAGCCTGTCGAGCTTCGTTCATCGGTCTCACCTCGTGAGGGATGTGCAGTGTTCGTTCCAGCGGTCGCGGGTGCCGGCGCGCGGCGCTTGGCTGCGCAGATCGTGCGCGGCCTCGCAGGCGCTGCGCGGCGAACGCCGCACACGTGGGGCTCGCCAGCGGTTGGCTGCGCGGGCCCGGTCGTTGCAGTGTGCTCCACCCCGAGGAGAACGAGCATGACCGAGGCATATCGAATCGTGATTGGGATGGATCTCGAGGACGAAGGCGATCTCGCGCTGATGGAGGGCCTGCGCATCGGCGAGCCCATCGCGGCGGAGCTCCACGCGGTCCACGTGATCCCGACGCGGCGCGACACCGAGGTGCTGGCGCGCGTGCTCGACCTCGGGCTCTCGCGCCTGCGCGAGCGCGTCGCGAAGGTCGCGGTGAGCTCGCCCGTCGAGGTGCGGCTGCACGTGCGCTTCGGAGACGCGGCCGCGACGCTGCATCAGGTCGCGGTCGACTACGACGCGGACCTCATCGTGGTCGGCACCCGCGGTCGCCGCGGCGTCGCGCGGGCCGTGCTCGGATCGGTCGCCGAGTCCCTCGTGCGAACGGCGAAGCTGCCGGTGCTCGTCGCCCGCGCCAAGGAGCTCGAGGCGCTCGAGCGGACGCCCCAGCCCGATGAGCAACGCCCCGGCGCCCCGCTGCACGGCGATCAGCAGATCAGCGAGGTGATCCGCGTGGGGCCGCGGACCTCCCACATCGCCGGCCTGGTCTAGACATCTCGACACCTGCCGGGCCCACGGAGCCCGAGGGTCGAGCGGCCGTTACAGGAGCGGCGCGACGGAGGCTCGCGCGATCGGCATCACCTCCGCGGTCGACTGCCGCCGCAGCCTCGGCGCATCGGCCCTACCAGGCGCCGGCGGGCGGCAGCGGTCGCACGCCGAGCGCTCGAAACAGATGGCCAAGGCCACGGAAAGTCGCTTCTTTGACCCGCGAGACGGACCGGCTCGCCCGCACGTGGCCGTCGTGGACCACCAGCACGCAGAAGCCCGCGAAGCCGATCTGCTCGCGTCCACCGAAGCGATAGGCGAGCGGGACGAGGAGGTCCTCCTGGAGCGAGCCGTCGAGGCTGACGTCGACGACCGCCGCCACGGAGTCGGGGTTGAGGAAGCGGTGCCGCACCCCGGCGGGCACGGTGACCTGTTCGCCGGGCCCGAGGTCGCTCGCCACGTCCTCGATCCAGATCCGCAGCGTGCCGGAGACGACGGCGAAGGTCTCACGCTCACGCTCGTGCACGTGCTCGGGCGGCCCACTCTTGCCGGCCGCCAGCGTCCACCGGAAGCGGAACACGCCGTCGCCGGACTTGGCGGAGGTCTGAAACTCGAACTTCTCGCCGGTCATCGCGAAGTGGAGGACGGGCGGCGGTGAGGGCTCGACGGCGATCGCTTTCATGTTATCAACGATAACATGAAGAGCGGCCCGGCACGCAAGCGAGGACCGAGGCCGCGCGCCAAGCGCGCGGGGACGTTCCACCATGGCGAGCTGCGCGAGGCGCTGATCCGCGCCGCTGTCGCCGCGGTGGAGAAGCACGGGCACGAGTCGGTCTCGCTGCGGCCGCTCGCGGAGCGGGTCGGCGTCACCCAGCCCGCCGTGTACCGGCACTTCCGCGACAAGGGAGCGCTGCTCGCGGCGGTGGCCGAGCGCGCGTGGGGGGAGCTCGACGCCGCGATGCAGGAGGCGCGGGCGGGCGGCAGCGAGCCCTTCGACGCGATGCGCAGGGGCGGCCGCGCGTACGTCGAGTGGGCGCACGCGCACCCGAACCTCCTCCGACTCGTCAGCTCTCGCGTGCCGTCGGAGCAACGCACCGCGCCGCTCGCGCCTCCGCCGCGCGAGCACTTCCACGAGGGCATGGCCGGCCTCGTCCCGATCGACGACCCGAGGCTCGCCGACGCGTTCCGCGTCAGCTGGGCCTTCGCGCACGGCCTCGCGGTCCTGGTCGTCGAGCGCGTCTTCTCGCTCGTCGAGACCGACGAGGCGCGCCTCGCCGCCGCCTACGACGCCATCGACTGCTACGTCGAGATGCTGCGCGCGAGGTGGCCGGCGCGAGCGCTCCGCGCAGAGACCACCGGTCCTTCGGTCCGGGAGGACTAGCCCGGATTATTCACGAGTGCGCCAGGGGTACGGCCCTGACCGCGCTCTTTGCTCGGAGCCGCGCGGTCGCCAGGGGGCCTCCACCTTCGGTCCTCCAACGAAATGCGGAGCGAGCTTCGGGCCGGAGGTGCGCGCCCGCTCAATGGGGGATGGATCGGCGCGCGCGAGGCGCGCTCGGGGAAGCACGCGTCGCCGCCGGTGGAGCTCGGGTCGATCACCGCGAGCGCCTGCTTCCCGGCAGGCGGATCGCGAGATGGAGCGGCCGCCCAGCCGCCTCCGGCGCCGGCCACGAGCTCGCGAGGGCGCTGGGCAAGCGAGCTGATCCATCACCCGATCATGCCGGCCCGCGCGCCGGCGCACTCGATTCGCCGCTGCCGCTCAATGCGCGCGTTCGGCACGATCAATGCGTACGTCCAACGAACCTCGTCGCGGTGCGCCATCGTGTGCCTGTGGAGGCGGGGACGAGCGAGGAGCCGTGATGAACAGGTGGATGGTGGTCGGGGCCGGGCTCTTGGCCGGGGCGTGCACCGTGGGAGAGCCCCAACGCGCGGAGAACAGGCCACCCCCCGTGCTCGACGCTGGCGGGTGTGATTTCGTGGTCGACGGCGCCTTCACCGTCGGGGGCGACGGCTGTGAGGAGTGGGCGGACGTGACGCCGCTCCGCGGGCGCTTCGGCGACCTGTACGTGGGCGTCGATCGAGACAGCAACCTGATCGTGCTCAACGACTGGCACCTGCGCGATGACGCGCCGGCGAGCGCCGAGATGTACAATCTCTTCTGCCTCGGCACGGACATCGGCATGTTCGAGGTGCGCGTGTTCGGCGACCAGCACATCGAGGCGTGGCGCGACGGAGAGCGCATCGACGAGCAGGTCGTGGGCCGATCGGGCTTCGGCCCGTCTCCGCTCACGCCGAAGGCCCACACGATCTTCGAGTTCCGCCTCGCGACCCTCCCGAGCTCGGTGCGCATCCTCGAGTGCGACCCCGCAGGAGGGAGGATCGGCACCCCAGCGCTCCCGCCCGAGGTGGTGCTCGCCGGCACATCGGGGTGCTTTCCGGGGAGCGCGCCCGAGATCGCGCACAACCTCGTCCGCGAGCCGAACCTCTTCGACTTCGCGATCGAGCCCGGCGGCGTGAGCGCCGCGTACATCACCCACGCGCCGCTCTTGCTCGGGACCGACACGATGGTGATCGAGCCGGGCGGCGAGATCACCATCCATGGCGCGCAGCTCGGCGAGGGCGGCGTCGTGCTCCTCGACGGCGCGCCGGCGGAGGTGAGCGCCTGGACCGACTCGAGCTTCACGCTGCGCATCCCCGAGACGGCCGGCGAGCGCGTCACGATCGCCGTAGACGTGGGCGGCGAGTCCTCGAACACGATCGTGCTCCGCTCGCGCTGCGTCCCCGCCTGCGCCGCCGGCGAGGTGTGCCAGCGCGGCGTCTGCCAGGCCGACGACCTCGACTGAAGTCGGCGCGCGCCTCCGGCCTGCGGTCCCCGGCCCGGGTCTCCACGCGACTTCGGCGCCGGCTCTCGGCGGGGCTGACTTTTGGCGGCGATTTCGCGACAGAATGTCAGTACGGCTGACAAACTGTCGCGATTTCGCCGGGGACCGTCACTGGAGCTGACTTTTTGTCGCGAATTCGTGACAGAAAGTCAGATCTAGGCTCCTCGGCCTGCGATTTCGCAGGTGACTGCCGCTAGATTTGACTTGTTGTCGCGAGTTTGTGACAAAAAGTCAGATTTAGGCTTCCCGGCCGGCGATTTCTCCGCCGAAAGTGAGATGGGCTCACTTCGGCCGCCGATTTCGCGGCCCGAAGTCAGATCTGCCCAGTTTTTCGGCCGACGAGCTTGCGACGACGTCCCCGCTCGCGGGGCTAGCTCCGATTTTGGGCGGCGACGCGCGGAGTGGTGCCGCTCCGAGTGGGAGCACGTCGTGACGAGACCGCTTCTCTGTCTGTTCGCCGGGAGCTTGCTCCTGACCGGCTGCGGCGCCACGGCCTACGACGACGCCGCCGGCGATCTCTACGGCGCATACGGGTACGGGGCGGGGTCGGACGCGTACGGCTACGGCGGGTATCCCTACGGCGGGTACGGCTACGGCGGATACGGCGGGTATCCCTACGACACCTACCGCACGCCGTACGCTTACGGCGTCCCGCAGCCCTACTCGCCCTACGGCTATCCGTACGCGTACGGCTATCCCTACGCGTACGGAGTGCCCCGCCATCGGCACGACGAGCACCCGAATGATCGGCACGACCATGATGAGCGCGACGAAGCGCGCGAGCACCGCGAGCGGGATGATCGCGTCGCGGTAGTACCGCCGCAGCGCGGTGTGGCAC
>JAEZBP010000613.1 GCA_023427125.1 Pseudomonadota bacterium
GCCGGCATGCGCGTGTAGGTGAAGCGCATCGGCGGGAGGAGCTCGCCCACGATCGCGTCGGTCAGCGAGCTCTCGGCCGTCGTCGCGTCGCCGACGTAGACGCCGTTTTCGTTCAGCGTCTGCCGGCTGCCCTCGACGCGCACCTGCTCGAGCAGCGAGTGGAACGAGTCGCTGGCGTACGTGAGGTGGTAGCGGCGCACGAGAGTGCGCGCGCCGGCGCCGTCGTTGTAGGCGGTGACCTCGACGCGCTTGAGCCGGCGCGCGGTCTCGATGCGCCAGCCGGCCACGTAGCTCGTGAAGACGTCCTGGCGCGGCTCGTACACGAGGCGCACCCGCGCCGCGTAGCTGGAGAGCGAGGTCGCGCACTGCCGCGTCGCGTCGGGCGTCGAGGCGGCGCAGCTGTGCGGCGACACGTAGTAGATGTCGCGCAGGTAGCTGTGCCCCTCGTGCTGGTCGTAGAGGTAGTAGACCGATGACCCGTGCGGGTCGCTCATCCGCGTGAGCGTCCAGCGGTAGACGCCGCCGGTCGCCATCTCCGGATCGCGCTCGAGGGCCGCGAGCGAGTTGGTCACCGCCTCGGTCGGTCCCTCGCTGCTCGGCAGCGCGCCGAAGTCGAAGCGCGTGCCGTCCTTGCTCTGCACCACCCAGCGCAGTGAATCCCGCGAGCGGAAGAAGCGCATGAAGCCGCCCTCGACCCGGGCGCGGTACTGCTGCCAGGTGGCGAGCTCGGTAGGAACGGCCGGAGGCGTACCGCCGTTCGCCTGGCCGTCGACGATGCCGATCGCCTCGTTTTCGACCGGCACCAGCTCCTGACCGCCGTTGTACATGAAGCGGTCTTCTTCCGCGTGCCACGCCCGACCGTCGATGTAGTGCGGCAGGCCGCGATCGGTCTGGCGGCTGATGAACGGCGCGCCCACGCCCCAGCCGAAGCCGACGGGGCCGTTGCCCCCTGTCGTCGAGTAGCTGAGCGCGAGAGAGGGCTGCACTCCCGCGCGCCCCGGAGCCACCGCGATCGGCACCGAGAACGTCGCCGTGCCCGAGCTCAGCACGGGGGAGAAGCTCTCGCCCATGCCTTCGACCGAGCCCTCGGCGTTCGGGAGGCTGATCGCCTGCGGGGTGACCGCGCTCGCTTGCTGGCCACCCGGCAGCGAGATGGGCGTCGCGGTGGGGCTGTCCGCCGGCGAATCGGCCGGCGCGTCCTCGATCGCGCGCAGCTCGCGGACGTTCAGCTCGTCGCGCAGGCTCTCGGGGATCTGCTCGTTGCGAAGAGCGTCGCGGTACTCTTCGCGGATCTCCGCCTCGCTCCCCGAGTACGTGTACTCCCCCTCTGGATCCTGCGCGTACGCGACCTGGGCTGCCGGCGCCCAGAAGAGGAGGTTTGCGAGGACCCCGCAGAGCAGGCGCGTCGCGAAGCGGCGAGGAGGCGGCGTCAACGGTCGATCATTCCAACGCATGCGCCGCTCCGTCAGTCGTGGGGAAGGAGGTAGGCCAGGACAGAGCGGTACGCGCCCGGGTCGGCGGGAGCCGCGTCCCGTGCGTCGCTCCACGCGAACCAGATCCCCTGCGGGGATCGGAGGAGAGAGACGTCGCCCTGGAAGCCATCGAGCAGGAGGGCCGCAAGATCGCTGGACTCACTGGCCAGCGATCCGCCACCCACCGGGACGAAGCGAACGTCGCGACGCCGGCCGCCGTCCTCGTAGGCGACGAGGTACTGCGAGCCGGTCCGCGCCACGATGGCGGGCGAGCCCTGCGCGTAGGGGTTGGTCTCCGTGTCGCGCCCCGTGAGCACGGTGATCGTGCTGCCCGCGAAGGGATCACCCGAGGCGGCGAGGGTGCGCGTCGCGATGTCGCCGAGCGGATCGGTCGAGCGCTGGACCCAGGCAAGCGCGAAACCGCCGTCGGTCAGCGCGGTGAGCGCCGGCTGCGCGCCATCGCCCGCAGCCGAGGCGAGGAGGGGGCCCGCGTCATCGCCAAGCATCGCGCCGAAGCGCCGGATCGCGATCGATGCGCCGCCGGTCGTCCAGGGGAGCGCGTCGGTCCAGGCCACGGTCCAGCGGTCGCCCGCGGACGCGAGCGCAGGCTCGCTCGCGACGCGACCGTCTCCGGTGATTCTCCACGCGTCCTCGGTCGGGAGCCCCGCGGCGCTGAAGCGGCGGGCCAGAAGGCGCGACTCGCCGAGCGGTCCCTCGAGGCCGCTCTCATCAGTCCAGACCACGACGAAGCCGGAGCTGAGCGCCGTGACACGGCCCTCCCTCTGCGAGCCGAGGGTCTGCATGTTTGCCACCACGAGGGCGCCCGGCGCGCCGCTGGCCGACACGCGGCGCGTGGCGATGCCCGAGCCATCGCCATCGGCGTTGGGATCGGACCAGACGACGAGCCATCCGCTCGCCGACCCGGCGACGGTCACCTGTGCGTCCCAGCCGATGCCCACGTTCGACGCGAGCTCGATCGGCATGGCATCGAGGGACACGCCGAGCGGAGAGAACCGTCGTGCGAGCACCGCCCGCGTCGAGCCGCTGTCCCTCGTGAAGACGAACAAGAGAGTGCCCGAGCCGTCCGCGGCGATGCTCGGGACACGCCGGCTTGGCGACGCTTCGGTCTCGGGCGCCGACGAGACGACGACCGTCGCGGGTGAGCAGGTCGGTGAGCACGCGTCGCCGGTGGCTGTGCCGCCGTCGTCACAAGCTTCGCGGGGCCAGCCGGGCACGCCCGGCTCTCGGTACCCGTCGCCGCAGCCGCGCGGAACGCACGCTCCTGCGGCGCAGATGTGATCGCCGCTGCTCGTGCACGTGGAGCCGAGGGGGCACTCGCTCTGGTCTGCGCAGTCGAGCAGGCCGTCGGCGTCGTTGTCCACCCCGTCGCTGCACGAGAGCTCGGTCGTCCCGCAGGTCGCGTGACCCACGCACTCGTCATCGAAGCAGTCCAGATCGCCGTCGAGGTCCTCGTCAACCCCGCTCCCGCAGACCTCTGCCGAGCACATCGGGATCGACTGGTCGGTGGGGCAATCGGTCGAGCTGCCACCGCAGTACTCGGGCAGATCGCAGTCGTTCGCGACGGCGCGGCAGAGGTTGCCGGAGAGATACGAGGCAGGACATACAGCAGATGAGCCGGTGCACACGTCAGGGGCGTCGCAGACGCCATTCGCCGGGAGACAGACCGTTCCGCTCGGCGCGAACCGAGGAGGACAGGAGAAGGCGCTCCCGTCGCACAGGTCCTGAAGGTCGCACGGTCCGGACGGCGCCGAGCCGCATGCGGTGCCGGCTGCGGCGGGAGGGTTCGAGGGGCACGTGGTGGAGGCACCCGTGCACACGGCCGCGACCTCGCAGGGCTCGTCGGCCACCCCGCACACCGTGCCCATCGGGGCGTAGGAGGCGGGGCAGGTCACTGAGACGCCGTTGCAGTAGTCCTGGGCGTCGCAGGCGCCGCTGATCGTTCCGCACGGAGTGCCGGCGCTCTTCACGCTCGACGGGCAGTAGAACGCCGACCCATTGCAATAGTCCTGCGCGTCGCATGGCCCGGCGATCGTTCCGCACGCTGTCCCCGCAGCCTTGGCCGCGTTCGCTGGGCAGCTCGCCGACGAGCCGGTGCAGCGCGCGTCCTGCTCGCACGGCTGCGCCGCCGGATCGCACACCGTCGCGGACGACTTGTAGACATTGGTGGGGCACGCCGTGGAGGTGCTTACGCAGTACTCGGCGACATCGCAGACCCCAGCCGCGCTGCGGCACATCTTCGTCGGCGCCACGGCCGCCGAGAGCGCCGTGCACGTGCCCTGCGTCGTACCGCCGGCGCTCGTGCTGCAGGCCATGCAGTCGTTGGTGGCCCCGCCGCCGCACGCGGTGTTGCAGCAGCGACCGTCCACGCAGTGCCCAGAGAGGCAGTTCAACCCGTCCGAACAAACGCCCCCGTTCTCGAGGCGAATGTTGTACGCGTACACGGCGCCATAGCCGTTGTAGTCGTAGCCAATGAGCGCGGCGCGCTCGTTCATCGCGAGGGCCCGGCCCCGGCTGCGGCTCGTCGAGCCCGTATAGTTCGTCTGGCTGAGCCCGCTGACGTCCGCGGCGTTGACCGTGCCCTCCCTGCTCGTCGTCGGAGCGCCCGGTGGGTACGCGTTCGGAAATCCGAGCATCTCCACGTCACCGGCGATCGAGACCCAGGGCTGCCGATGGGGGGTGCCGTACTGGAACGAGTACGCCGGGTCGGTGCTGATATAACCGGTCGAGAACCACCACGGGCTCGACGTCCACGAGCTCTGGTAGCCCGTCGCGATGCGCAGCTCCGCGCGCGTGCCGCTGGTGAACAACGCACCGATGGCCACACGGTCATCACTGGCCGCGACCGAGCTACCGAAACGAGTACGACCGCTCGGCGCCGAGAGGATCGCAGGGGTGGGTGGCCAGCAGCAGACGGGGCGGTGATAGATGTAGACTTGCCCGAGACCGCTCGAGGCGCTGGGGGCGCCGACCACGGCTAGGTTCTGATTCGTCGGGTCGATATCGACGGCGGTGCCGAAGCGCGGCGGCGCACTTCCACCCACGGGCAGCGTGGACTCATGATACCAGCTACCAGAGCGAGCCCAGGTGTACGCAGCAGGCACCAAGCCACCCACGCCACCAATCACCCGGACTCCGGAGATCGCGACGCGAGCTCCAACGGCCTGACCTGCTGTGCGCGTGGGCGGAACGAGCTTCACGGGCGCGGGACTCGTCGGTCGACCCTGCGAATCGAAGGAGCCGCTCAGGTCGATCACATAGATCGCCCCGCGGCTCGACTCTTCCCCTGGCGCGCCGGCGACGAGGTAGTTGCCCCATACGTCGACGCTCTCTCCAAACCTCACCGTCGTGCTCGCGGCGGGAGGCACGCCGAGCCGGATCGTGCGCTCCGCAGTCCACGCGTTGTTCGTCCCGCGCCGGAACACGTGCACCGCACCGGTGGCGAGGCCCGTCGCCGAGGCCTGGTCCGGCTCGCCGACCACGGCCACGTTCCCATAGACCGAGAGGCTCGTCGCGTAGAGCGGGTCGCGATTTCCCGTTGCGGGATGCAAGAAGTACGAGGACATCACCGCAAGCGGATCGATCGTGACGGGGTAGACGGCGTCCGCGTCGTCGACATCGAGGATGATCTCGTCGTCGACCAACGTCATTGAGCTCCGCAGGACCGTGCCTTCCGCGTCCGTCGCGACGAGCGAGCTGTACTCGATCACGTCGAACCCCGTGCGCAGCGAGACGAAGGCGTCGGAGGTCTGGCTCGCGTCGACCTCCGGGCCCACGCCCAATCGGACCTCGAGCCGCCCCTCCCCTTCGGCCGGACGGCTGGACAGCGTCCAACCTTGCTCAACGCCGCCGACGACGGGCTCGTACCACTCGGTCACGCCGACGCCTCTCTCGAAGTGCGCCGTTCGCTCCACGAACCTGGGTTCTTCCGCCTGCGAGAGCTCCACGCCCCTCTCCCCACGAGCAAGCGCCGACGAGCTGAGGAGCAGCACCCGCTCGCCAAGGGCTCGCTCTAGGAAGAGGGCCCCACCCTCGATGACAAGGGAAGTCTGCCCGTCCAGCGACGGCACGCCGAGCCCGCCGCCCTCCATCTCGACGAAGGAGGGAGGCTCGTGCTCGAGCAGCGGCGGCCAGTTCGGGTCCGGACCTTCGTCGACCTGGCTTTCGCCACCGTCCGGGACTTCTCCGCCGTCCGGTCGCACCGGCTTCGAATCACACGCGCTCCCAAGCCAGATGAGCCCCATGCAGGTGAGAGCTGTCGTCCAGCGCTCAGGCAGGCATCGCATGGGCGCGAGGACGCTCGAGGTGAACATGGCGCTCACTTGCGCGCTCCACGGTTCGGTGAACGCCCGTTCTACGCCATCGTGAACATCGGCTCGCCCGCGGCGTGAACACGCCGCGGATGATCGTGAACGGCGCGTCGCCGCCGTGAACAGGGAAGGCCTGC
>JAEZBP010000616.1 GCA_023427125.1 Pseudomonadota bacterium
GGCTGGCAGGGCGCGCCCTCGCAGGTGGCGGTGGGCACCTCGCCGAGCTGCGACGCGTACGCCGCGCCCCAGCAGACGACGCCTCCGTCGCTTCGCAGCGCGCAGCTGTGCTCGCCGCCGACCACCACCTCGGTCACGCCCGAGAGCCCGACGTCGACCGGCGCATCGACGAGGTAGCCGGGCACGCCGTTGCCGACCTGGCCGAAGCGGTTCTGCCCCCAGCAGAGCACCCGCCCGCCGGCGACCGCGCACGCGTGGACGTCGCCGCGCGCGACCGCGCTCACCCCGCTCAGCCCCGCGACCGGCACCGGCGAGGTGTCGCCCATGTGAATGAAGCCGCTGCCGCGATCTCCCCAGCAATAGAGCGCGCCGTCTCGGTGCACCGCGCAGCTGCGGGTGCCGCCCACCGACAGCTCCACCGCCGGGCCGAAGCCCGGCACCGCGAGGGGCATCACCCGCGGCTCGTAGGTGCCGTCGCCGAGCTCGCCCGCGTCGTTGCTTCCCCAGCAATGCACCTCGCCCGCCTCGGTGCGCGCGCACGCGTGCCCGCGGCCGACCGAGACCTGCACCGCGCCCTCGAGGTCCACCACCCGCCGCGGCACGTCGGTGCGGCGGCGGTTGCCGGCGCGGTCGGCGCCCGAGATGCCCTCGCGGTTGGCGCCCCAGCAGTAGACGGCGCCATCGCCCGCGACGCACGCGTCCTCGGCCCCCATCGACAGCGCGGTGACCTCGCTCGGCCGGGCGCCGGGCGGGCGCTGCCGCTCCTGGTCATAGCGAGGCAGCGGCTCGAGGAAGCAGCCCGCGCATGCTCCCGAGAGGAGCGCGATGACGGCGAGCGCCCTCACAAGAGCAGCTCCGCGGCGAGCGTCAGCCCGAAGTCGTCGAGCCCGCCGTCGGGCAGCCGATCCTGGCCGGCGATGAACGTCGCGCGCGCCCCGAGCCCGACCGAGCTGCCCGGCAGCCGAAACCCAGCCGCGGCGCTGACCCGGTGCTCGAGCCGGTCGAGCCCGAACCAGAAGGGCGCGAAGTCGTAGCCGACCTGCACGCGCACGTCGTCGGGCTGCCACACGAAGCGCAGCCCGCCGTAGAAGACGAGCGCGCCGTCCGAGAGCGCCGCGGGCCGGAAGATGTGCGCGTCCACCGAGACGTGGGCGGCGAGGATCAGCCCTCGCTCGCGGTAGATCCGCATCATCGGCCCGCCCCCGAGCGAGACGTTCATCCACATCTGGTACTCGCGGATGTTCACGTCGATGCCCGCCGGCTGCTCGATCGGCCGATCGAGGATGCCGCCGATGCGCGCCCACCCGCGCAGGCCGAAGGCGCCGCCGAGGATGCTCGCGTAGCCCGGGCCGTTGCCGTCGAAGGCCTCCACCTCGAGCTCGAGATCGAGGCTCGTCTGCGAGTAGGGCACCCACACGCTCTCGGCGCCGCGGGTGGCCGGCCAGCTGCCCCAGAGGTGCGTCCCGGCCGCGCGGATCGTCCAGAGGTCCCAGCCGTGCTGGTGCTCGGGCGTCTCGTCCCATGCGCGCGCCGGCGCCGCGAGCATGACCAGAGCGAGGACCATCGTGATCGGCATCACGGAGCGCAGCGGAGTGACGGTAGGCCGGCACCTGCCGCTGTTTGCAGGTGTCGGGATGCCGTCACGCAGCGCAGCGACCCACGTGTGAGGGTGCTTCATGCTCAGAACCTCACCCCGCCGTCGACGCGCGCGCCGAGCGCGTCGGGCAGCTCGGGCCGCACGACGTCGAGCGTGGCCGCGCCCGAGAGGAAGAAGCGGTTGCCGATGTGGATGTCGGCGCCGAGCTCGATCAGCGCCAGGAAGCGATCGCCGCCGCCCGAGCCGTAGCCGAGGCTCGCGCGCGTGAAGAGGCCGAGGAAGTGCCAGAGCGTGATGTGCAGCTCGCCCATGATCCCGCCGAAGACCGCCTCGAAGGGCTCGCGCAGCCCGTCGTTGAGGTCCCAGTTGCGGTTCGATCGCAGCCAGTTGAGGAAGCCGCCGACGTAGAACGAGCCGATCGGCACCGGATCGTCGCCGATCGTGCTGCCGACCCCGACGTCGGCGCGCACGCCCTCCGCCATGCTGCCGAGCGAGTCGTGGTACGCGCGCAGGCGCATCGTCATCGGCATCGCGTTGGCGCCGGCGGCGATCGCCGCCATGGCCTCCTCGGCCTGCCGGGCCTCCTCGGCCGTGACCACGTGGTAGACGGTGTTGCCGCGCCGCTCGTAGTGGCCGGTCGAGCTCGCGACGCCGGCGAGCGCCAGCACCATCGTGAGCATGTTGATGAAGGGCCCGCGGTGCTCGGTGAACGAGAGGCCGCTGAGGTAGACCGGCTGCCGCCCGTCGCCGCTCGCCCACGGCGCGAGCTCGAAGGTGTAGCCGAGCTCGTACACCGTCCCGCGGTAGACCCCGTAGCCGAGCGGCTCGGGCGCCGCCCCGTTCAGGAAGTCCTGCGCGCCCGCGCGCTCGGGCGCGGCGAGCACCGCCAGGAGCGCGACGATCGAGAGCGTGCGACCCACTCGCGCAG
>JAEZBP010000630.1 GCA_023427125.1 Pseudomonadota bacterium
CGCCGCACGCGAGCGGGAGCGGCTCGAGATCGCTGGGGGTGAACGAGCGGCGAGCGCGGCAGACCCCCCGCGCGCAGTCCGAGTCGGCGGCGCAGGCGATGACGGGGCCGGCGTCGGGGCCCGAGTCCCGGCCGGCGTCGACCCCCGCATCGAAGCCGCCGTCGACGAGGACGACCTGGCCGCCGTCCTCATCGCCCGCGTTCAACGGCGTGCGCGCGCCGCAGGCGGTGGCGAGGAGGAGCGACAGGATCCAGGCAGATCGCACGCGAACGCAGATAGCACGTCCCTCGACGAGCGTCCTCGACAGCGAGCCCGAGCGCGACGTGCTATATCGCACCCAGCTCGAACGGCGTGGACCGGGATGGACCCGGCCGCGACTCGACGGGCCGAGCAGAAACCATGAGCGACGAGCGCAAGCAGCGCCCGCGTGTGACCGTCCCGAAGCTCCGTCTGATGAAGGAGCACGGTCAGCGCATCACCATGCTGACCGCGTACGACGCGACCTTCGCGCGCATGCTCGACGAAGCCGACATCGACGTCCTGCTCGTCGGCGACTCCCTCGGCATGGTCGTGCAGGGCCTCGACAGCACCCTGCCGGTCACCGTCGACGAGATCATCTATCACTGCCGCGCGGTCGCCCGTGGCGCGGGCCGCGCCCTCGTCGTCGGCGACATGCCCTTCATGAGCTATCAGGTCAGCGCCGAGGACGCCCTGCGCAACGCGGGCCGCTTCCTCGCCGAGGGCGGCGCCCACGCCGTCAAGCTCGAGGGCGGCGCGGCGGTCGCCCACACGATCCGGCGCCTCGTGGACGCCGGCATCCCCGTCATGGCCCACGTCGGCCTCACGCCTCAGAGCGTCCACGCGATGGGCGGCTTCCGCGTGCAGGGCAAGACCGAGGAGGCCGCCGAGCGCATCCTCCACGACGCGCACGTCGTCGAGGACGCGGGGGCCTTCGCGCTCGTGCTCGAGGGCATCCCGAGCGACCTCGCCGAGCGCATCACCGCGGAGCTCACGATCCCGACCATCGGCATCGGCGCGGGCCCGGGCTGCGATGGGCAGGTGCTCGTCTCCTACGATCTCCTCGGGCTGACCCCGAACCTCCGGCCGAAGTTCGTGAAGCGCTACGCCGAGATGTTCGAGGAGGGCGTCGGGGCGGCGCGGCGCTACGCCGACGAGGTCCGCGCCGGCGTGTTCCCCGACGCCGAGCACGCGTTCGGCACCGTCCGGGCCACGGGGGCCGCGCAGCCCGCGCCAGCGCAGCGCAAGCGCCAGAAGCGCGCTGCCCGCGCTGCCGGGACCGCCGAGGTCGTCCCGCTGCGTCCCGTGTACGGCCCCGTCGACTCGTGAGCGATGTCGTCCACGAGAGCGCGTCCTTCCGGCGCGTGTGCGACGAGGCTCGCGCGCGCGGTGAGCGGGTCGGGCTCGTCCCCACCATGGGCGCGCTCCACGCGGGCCACCTGAGCCTGGTCGAGGAGGCGCGGCGACGTGGGTGTGATCACGTCGCCGTCACGATCTTCGTGAACCCGCTCCAGTTCGGGCCGAGCGAGGACTTCGCTCGGTACCCGAGGACGCTCGAGGACGACCTCCGCATGTGCCGCCAGGCAGGCGTGCGTACGGTCTTCGCGCCGGCGCGCGAAGCGATGTACCCGCCGGGGTTTCAGACCCACGTCGAGGTCGAGCACCTCACCGCGCGGCTCGAGGGCGCGCACCGACCGACCCACTTCCGCGGGGTCACGACCGTCGTCGCCAAGCTCCTGAACCTCGCCGGTCCCTGCACCGCGGTCTTCGGGCGCAAGGACTACCAGCAGTGGAAGGTCATCGAGCGGATGGCCTCGGACCTCGACATCCCGGCGGAGATCGTGGGCGCGCCGATCGTGCGCGAGCCGGACGGGCTCGCCCTCTCCTCGCGCAATCGCTACCTCTCGCCGGAGGATCGGGCGCGAGCGCTCGCCATCGTGTCGACCCTGCGCGCGGCCGCCGCCGCGTTCGCGGGTGGCGAGCGGGATCCCGCCGCCGTCGGGGCCCTCGCCGAGGCGCACCTCGCGCCGCACGTCGACCAGGTCGACTACGCCGCGCTCGCCGATCCGGACACCCTCGCCCCCCTCGAGGACGCCCCCTTGCCCGGGCGCGTGCTCCTCGCGATCGCGGCCCACGTGGGCCGGACCCGGCTGATCGACAACCTCGTCCTCGGGGCCGATCCGAGTCCCTGAGAACGTTGGGCAGACCGTGCTATGGTCGGGCCCCCTGGCATGATCATCCGCGGAATCACGAAGCGCGACTACGACTACATCGTGTCCGTGCTCGATCGGTGGTGGGGTGGCCCCTCCGGTGAGCGCGCGCACCCGATCTTCTTCTACGAGCTCGGCGAGAACGCGCTGATCGCGGAGGAGGACGGCGAGGTCGTCGGCTTCCTGCTCGGCTTCATCGCCCCGAGCTCGCCTCCCAGCGCCTACGTGCACCTGGTCGGCATCAACCCGGACCACCGCCGCCGCGGCGTGGGCAAGGATCTCTACGCGCACTTCACGCGCCGCGCGCAGGGGGCAGGCGCCGCGCGCATCAAGGCCATCACCACGGTCGGCAACGAGGGGTCGATCCGCTTCCACCAGGCGCTCGGCTTCGCGATGCGCGAGGACACGGACTACGCCGGTATCGGCCGCTCCCGTGTCGTCTTCACGAAAGACCTGTGACGAGGGCCTCTGACGCGGCCCCGCGCCCCACGAGAGTGAGTGATCAACGCATGAGCTACTCGGGTAAAGAGAAAGCCAAGGAGGCGCGCGAGGCGCTCGGAAAGGCGCTCGCCGCGCTGCAGGAGGATCCCAACATCCCCTCGGACGTGATGGCCGTCGCGCAGAACATCGCGCAGTCGGTCGGCGCGCTCTTCGAGGCCGAGCACGCGACCTCCGAGCCGGACGGCAAGTCGTGCGTGAAGAACGCGCTCGGCTCGCTCAGCCAGACGCTCGCGCTCTTGCAGGACGTGCGCGCCTCGCACCACGGCATCCAGACGGCGACCGAGACCCTCGCTCGCGCGATGAGCCTGCTCTTCCCGCTCACCACCGCGCCGACGCGGCACCCCGTCTCGATGCCGAGCGGGCCGACGATCCCCGACGTGCCGAAGGCCGCGCCGGTCCCGAGTGACGCCGGCGCGCCGTATCGCGCGCAGGTCGCGCGCGAGCACGTGGAGGCGAACCTCGGCGCCACCACCGAGTCGAACTTCTACGTCGGCTTCTCCGGCGAGATCAGCCAGGGCGGCGTCTTCGTCTCGACCTACAACATCCTGCCGAAGGGCTCGCCGGTCCGGGTGCTCATCACGCTCCCCGGCAACCTCTCGACCGAGGTGGACGGAACGGTGCGCTTCGTGCGCGACCCGATGGACATGAACGCCGACTCGGAGCCGGGCATGGGCGTGGCGTTCGATGGGCTCGAGAAGGACTCGCGCGAGCTCATCCTGCGCTTCATCCGCAAGCGCCCGCCGGTGTTCTACGACGAGTGACCAAGCTCGAAGAGCTTCGCCGAGCGGGGGTGGGGGCGGCGCGCGACGCGCGGGCGCTGATGGCGGATCTCGCCGGTCGGATCGAGGGGGACGCGGCCTTCGGGCAGAGCGTGACGGGGATCGTCGGCACGCTCTTCACCGCCGAGATCGGCGACGCCGGGCGGGTCCTCGACGCGATCGAAGCGGCGATGACCATCCTGCGCGCGCTGCTCGACGCGAGGCCGGGCGACGAGGACTCCCGCCGAGCGCTGAGCCGCGCGATGGCGCTGCTCCATCCGGTGCGGACGGAGCTGGCGCGCGCGCTCGGGCGGCCGCGGGGCGAGGCCACGGCGCCCTTCCTGCTCACCTCCTCGCGGGTCAAGCCGGCCTACGAGGAGCTCGACGAGCTCGAGTTGGTGATCGACGAGGAGCGCCGCGAGGCCACGCGCGAGGATCTCGAGATGGAGGTCGGCCTCGAGGGCGACAACACGTTCTTCACCGGCCGGACCGGCGATCTCAGCAAGGGCGGGCTCTTCGTCGGCACCGACGAGCCGCTCCCGGTCGGTACCGAGCTCCTGCTCTCGTTCGTCCTGCCCGACGGCTACCGAGTGCGAGCCGACGCGGTGATCGCGTGGGTCCGCGCGCCCCGCTATCGCGACGGGGAGCTCCCGGCCGGCATGGGCGTGCGCTTCCGCTCGCTCTCCCCCTCGGACGAGCACGCGATCGCGCACTACCTCGAGCAGCACCCTCCCTTCCGCTACGGCGATTGAAAGGCTGTCGCTAAGTCGGACCGAGCCCCGCAATCGAGCCGGGTCCGGCCGCAGGGCGGCGCGCGAGACGTACGAGAGTACGTCGAGGAGCGCCTCCGGAGCGGAATCGTCCGAGCGGGAGCGCACGCAGTGCGCGGAGCCGGAGGATTCCGCGGAGGACGACGAGCACGCCGAAGGCGCGCGCAGTCGACGCCGCGGACGGGCCCGGATCGGCCGCGGGGCCACGGGAGATTCTGCGACGGTCTTTGAGTCGAGGAGCTGCTCGCGCCGCAGGGAGCCGGCGAGTATGCTCGCGGCGTGTTCCTGCGAAAAGCCGCGCTCCGCCCGGTCCCCCGATGGGCCTTGGTCGACGACCTCGCGATCGACGCCCTCGAGGAGGCGCTCGGCGAGGGCGAGGCCAACCTGCAGCAGGCGCTCGACGCCGGCTATCGCGAGATGGATCGTCTCCAGCCGCACCTCGCCGAGTGGCTGGCGGGCCAGGTCTCGAGCCGCAAGGACGAGCTGGCGCAGTCGGTCGGCTACTTCCTCGCGGTCACCGTCTATATCGCCTTCCGCGAGGCCTTCCCGACCCGGCTCGACACGGTCGACGAGATCTCGCTGAAGCTGGCGATCGACACGCTGAGCGCCGACGAGGAGCTCCGCGCCAACGACCCCTCGGAGATCCTCGAGAGCGACGACGTGGTCGCGATGGGGCAGCCGGCGATCCTGGGGTACGTGCAGCACCACTTCGACGAGGCGCTCGCGCAAGCCGACGACGACGTCGACCTCGAGGCCTTCGACGTCGTCTACCGCGCGATCCTGGTCGAGGTGATCGCCCTGAGCCACGCGGTGCGCTCCCCCGGCGGCGAGGCCCACGAGCCGATCCTCGCATAGCCGTCTCGCTCCGACGATCCTCCTCTGCGTCTCTGCGTTGGAGCAGAATCTCGCGCAGGGACGCAGCGGGTAGCGGTCGTGCGAGCGCTACTGCCCGAGGCCGTTCAGGCGCTCCTCGGCGCGGGCGGCGGACTCGGGATCGCGCGCCTGCACCGCCTCGATGAAGCGGCGGTAGAGCGGGGCGGCGTCTCTCGTGCGGCCGAGCTGCTCGTAGCAGTAGGCGAGATCGAACAACCCGCCGGTCTCGCTCGGCAGGCCGCGGAGCGCGACCTCGTAGTGGCGCGCCGCGTCGCCCCAGCGCTCCTGCCGGCGGTAGATCGTCGCGATGTTGAGGTTGAAGAGCGGCTGCTCGGGGTCGCGGGCGAGCGCCGCCTGGAGCGCCTGGAGCGCCTCCTCGGCCCGGCCGGCCTGGCGGAGCGCCACGGCGAAGTTGTTCAGGAGATCGGGATCCGCCGGCGAGCGCTGGAGCCCCGCGCGATAGGCCTCGATGGCCTCCTCGGTGCGGCGCAGCCGGCGCAGGCACGCGCCGAGGTTGATGAAGCTCGAGGCGTCGGCCGGATCGAGCGCGGTCGCGCGGCGCAGCGAGGCGATCGCCTCCCCGCAGCGGTCGAGCCGCGCGAGCGTCGAGCCGATCATGCCGTGCGCGTTGGCGTGACCGGGCTCGAGCTCGACCACCCTGCGAAAGGAGGTGAGCGCCTGCTCGAGCCGGTTCGCCTGGCGATGGAGCGAGCCGATCGTGAAGTGCGCCGCGGCGTGGCTGGGCCGGAGCCGCACAGCCTCCTGCGCCGCGACGAGCGCCTCGTCCATGCGCCCGGCGCGCTTGTGCTGGAGCGCGAGCCGATACTGCCCCTCGGCCCCCTCGTTCTGCGCCACCACCACCTCCGGCGTGATGCAGAGCGCGGCGAGCAGCGCCGCGGACGTGGCGGCGAGCACCCATCGAAGCCTCATCGCGTTCCTCCAGGTGCGGGCCCGACGAACCGGGCCGCCCTCGTATTCTCGCGCGTGCTCGGTGCGGCCCTCATGCGTCAACTCGATTTGCGTACGGTGCACACCGGGATCGAGGCCTGCCGCACGACGCGCTCGGCCACCGATCCGATCAGGGCGTGGGCGAGGCCGCTCCGCCCGTGCGTGCTCATCACGATGAGATCGGCGTCGAGGCGCGTCGCCTCGGAGAGGATCGCCTCGTAGGGGACGCCCTCGACGAAGTGCGGCACCACCTCGACATCGTGGACGCTGTAGCGCTTCGCGATGTCTTCGAGCCGTCGGGCTGCGTGGTCCTTCGCCGCTCGCTGGGCGGCGCTGGCTTCGTGCCCCGAGAGCAGCGCGGCCTGGTGTACGTGGAGGACGTGGACGGGCTCGGCGCGCAGGCGCGCGGCCAGAGACACCGCGTAGCGGAGCGCGTCCTCGGCGGGAGCGCTGAAGTCGATGGGACAGAGGATCGCGTGGATGGTCATCTTCCGAGCCTCGATGCGGCGGGCCGGGGCTTAGCTTCGCACGAAAGGAGCCCCGATGGGGCGTGCAGGTCGGCCCGGACCCTGGTACGCAAGCGGGGAAACGGAGGCAGGATGACCGAGCGTGGATCCATTGTCTGTGCGAC
>JAEZBP010000659.1 GCA_023427125.1 Pseudomonadota bacterium
CCGCCCGAGCACGTTCGTCGGCTCCTCCTCGAGATCGTCGTCCGCCCCGGCCGCCTCCGCGGCGTCGACCGCGGCGGTCATGCTGCGGAGCTGCTCGGTGAGGTCGGTGCGCATCACCGTGCGCTCCTCCGCCGCCGGCGTGGGCTTGGGCTCGTCCACCCCGCTCGCCACGTTCGCCAGGCGGAGGGCCCGCGCGTGGAGCTGCGCGACGGCCGGATCGCTCGGATCGATCGCGAGGGCGCGCTCGAGCACCTTCGCGGCGCGCTCGGGATCGCCGCGCTTGAGGAGCACGTCGCCGAGCCAGCGGAACGGGTCCTTGCGCTGAGGCAGCGCCTTGGCCGCCTTGAGGAGGGCGGCCTGCGCGCCGAGCAGGTCGCTCGTCGCGAGCCGCGCGCGGCCGTCGAGCAAGAGCAGCTCGCCGTCGGTGGGGGACGCCTTCAGCGCCGAGGCGGTGACCTCGAGCGCGTCCTGTGCGCGCGCCGCCTCGAGGAGGTCCGAGGCGAGCGCCGCGGGGGCCTCGTCCCCGCGCCGAGTGCGGAATCGCAGGAGGCGGGTGTCCAGGTTCTGGGGCCCGGTCGACACGAGGCCGGCATCCTACCAGAACGAGCCGGGAGGCAAGCCCATCTCTACGAGCACCGCCACCAAGAGGATGCGGTCCGCTCAATCCGGGTCTTCGATGCGCCAGCTGCCGCCCTCGCGGACGAACTGCACGCGGAAGCGATCGCCGTAGATCATCGTGGCCCGATCGCCGACCTCCTCGATCGGGTTGTCGAGCGAGGCGCGCAGGTTCGCGAGCAGGCGCTCGACCTCCTCGCGCCCCTCCCCCTCCCAGGCCTCGCGCATCCGCGCCTCGCTCATGCCCTCGCGATCGGCCTCGGGGATCAGCGTGAGGACGACGTCGTAGCGGCGCCGCTCCATCGCGCGGACGAACGCGCGGAGCGCCGCGCGGGGGGTGGACTGATCGTAGAAGTCGACGACGTCGGTCGCGACGCGCCAGTCGCCTCCCTCGCGGACCAGGCGCAGCTGCTCGCCCTCGCCGTACTCCACCCGCGCCTCCTCCTCGGGCCGGCCGCGGCGCGAGGAGAGCGAGCGGGCCGTCTCGCGCACCTCGACCGGGTAGTCGCGGAAGTAGCGCTCGAAGTCCTCGAAGGAGACCCGCCGCCGGTACGACTCGCTCATCAGCCCGTAGGCGTCGCGCGTGCGCCCCTCGCGCAGCGCGCTCGCGAAGGAGGCGACCGCCGACTCCGGCGTCGCTCCGGCCGAGAGGCCGCCGCAGCCGCCGAGCGCGATCGCGAGGAGCGCCGTTGCCCAGAGAGCGCGCATCAGCCCCGCCTTTGTAGCAACGCAGCCGACTCAGCGCCCGCCGCGCTGCCGTCCCGCGCGCTCGCCCTCGTTGAGGATCGTGAACTCGACGCGGCGGTTGAGCGCGCGGCCGTCGGGGGTGTCGTTCGGCGCGACCGGGTTGCGCGGTCCGTAGCCCCGATACTCGAGGCGCGAGCGCGGCACGCCGCGCCCCACGAGGTACTCCACCACCGCGCGCGCCCGCCGGTACGAGAGGTCGAGGTTGTACTGCGCGACGCCCTCGTTGTCGGTGTAGCCGTCGACCCGGACCCGCAGCTCGCTGCGCAGCTCGAGCACCACGCGCGCCACTTGATCGAGCATCGGCATGCTCACCGAGCGGATCGTGTCGCGGTCGTAGTCGAAGTAGATGCGCTCCGAGATCAGGATGCGGGTGTCGGTGACGGTGACCGACGCGGCCTCGGGGCCGGGCTCGGGGCAGCCGTCCTCGTCCTGGAAGCCGTCCTGATCCTCCGGCTCCATCGGGCAGTCGTCGAGGCCGTCGGCGATGCCGTCCTGATCGTTGTCGGGCTCGGGGCAGCCGTCCTCGTCCTGGAAGCCGTCACGATCCTCCGACTGCGTCGGGCAGCTGTCGTCGTCGTCGACCACGCCGGCGGCGTCGTTGTCGGTGTCGGGGCAGCCGTCGCCGTCCGCGAAGCCGTCGATGTCCTCGGCGTCGTTCGGGCACTCGTCGTCGGCGTCGGGGATGCCGTCGCGATCGTTGTCGAGGTCGGCGCAGAAGTCGCCGTCCTCGAAGCCGTCGAAGTCCTCCGGCCCGGCGGCGCAGGTGTCGCCCTGCTCGGTCGCGAAGCGCAGCGCGACGAACGCGCGGATGGGCGTCGCGCCGTAGCCGGCCAGGATGCCGGTCCCGATCCCGCCCTCGATCGAGAGCCCGCGCACCGGCCAGATCCGCACGCCGACGTCGGCCTCCCACGGGATCTCGTTGGCGCGCAGCTCGCGCCCGCCGGCCCCGATGCGGAGCTGCGTCTCGCCGATGAGCTCGACCTCCTCGAGCACCGGCACCGAGACACCGGCCGAGATGTGGATCTCGTCATCCAGCTCGAAGCCGCCGATCGCGCTGCGCTGCCGGAAGCGATAGCCGACCTCACCGGCGATCGTGAGCGGCCCGGGATCCCACGCGACCACCGCCGTCGGCGTCGCGATCCAGTAGTCCATGCCCTCGAAGCTGTTCTCGTAGCCGTTGAGGTCGCTGGTCGGGAGCTGGATGACGAGGCGCGCGGCCAGCGAGAAGTCGCCGCCCCCGAGCGGGATCTTCGCGCTGAGCCGGAGGTCGCCCATCCCGGCGCGGGTGCCGTAGGTGTAGCTCGGGCTGAGCAGGTCGTTCGACGCCGCGTCGGTGATCACGACGGGCACCGCGACGCCGAGCTCGAGGTACTCGAAGAGGCCGAGCGCCGCGAGCGCCTCGAGCTGCACGAGGTGCCGCACCACCGGCGCGCTCGGCAGGACCACGGTGCCGTCCTGGGCGCGCGCCTCGCTCCGCACGAAGGGCTCGAGGGCGTAGTTGCCGCTGATGCCGAAGACGGCGTTCAGGTGCCGCGGCACGCTCGGCCGATCGATCGTGAACGTGCTCCCACCTCCGGCCGGCGGCAGGAAGAGCTGCAGATCGAGATCGGTCTGCGCGCCCGCGGGCGCGGGGAGCAGCGTGATCGTCGATGCGAGGGCGAGGACGATCCCCGCCCACCAGAAGCCAAGCCAGCGGCCAAGCACGAGGCAGAGCGTACCGGAGAGGAGGCGGCCCGGCATAGTCCGGTGTTGTGTCTCCGTCGGAGCGGACAAAAATGCAGTACGCTCCCCGGCCATGCTCTTCGTGGCGTGCTCCGGGTTCCCGATCGCCGTCAGCCGTTACCTCTCGGAATTCGCGGCGGTCGAGATCGCCGACACCGAGATCGGGATCCCCGGCATGGGCACCGTGCGCCGCTGGCAGCGCGAGGCGCCCGAGGGCTTCCTGTTCACCGCGCTCGCGCCCGCGGCGATCGGCGGCTCGGGCTTCGCCGACACCGGCGAGACCGCGCAGCACCTCAAGGCCATCCTCTCGTTCTGTAAGAAGCTCGAGGCGCGCGCGGTGGTCTTCCGCGTGCCGGAGGAGGTCGCGCTCACCAAGACCGTCGGCGCTCGCGCGAAGGAGCTCATGAAGAGCACCGCGCGCTCGCTGACGCCGGTCCTCGACGCGCCCCACTGGCCCGCCGCGCAGGTCGCGAAGATCTGCGAGGGCGCGGGGGCGGTCGCCGCGCAGGATCCCCTCGTCCTCCCGAAGGCGCCGGGCGGCAAGCTCGCCTACCTCACGCTGCCCGGGCCCGCCGGCTACCGCTCGCGCTACGACGAGGACGCGATCGCGCGAGCCGCCGACGTCTGCCGCCGGAGCAAGGCCGAGACGACGATCTGCGTGCTCCGCAACATCGACAAAGAGGCCAACTCCAAGATGCTCCTCGAGCTCATGGGCTGAGGACGATCACGCCGGAGGGGGCGGCGGGTGCTCGACGCGCGGCTCGGGCTTGGCTTGCGCGACGAGGAGGTGCCGCGTCGCGTCGAAGGGCTCGAAGAACGCGCGCCCGATCGCGAAGAGGCCTCGCTGCGGCAGCCAGAAGTCGCCCAAGCGCACCTGCTCGGGCAGCGGCGCGAGCGCGCCCAGATCACGGCCGCCGAGGACGGCGCGCGAGGACGCGAGGGTCCACAGGAGCATCGGGTTCGCGACGAAGGTCTGCCCGTTGGGCGCGCGGCCGGCGAGCTGAAGCTTGCCCGCGTGGAGCATCGCGCCGGCCACCCGCGCCAGCACCGCGAGCGCCCGCGGGCTGCGCCACATGCCGTCGGGCATGGCCCCGCCGAGCGCGCTCAGGAGCCGCGTCGTGCCGGTCGACTCGAGCTCGAGGCTCCAGCGCAGATCCGCCCCGGGCACGTCGATCGAGAGGCTCCGCGGGCCTGGCCACACGACCTCGATCGGGCCCTCGACCGCCCGCGTCAGGGCGCTCCCGAAGTAGCGCGGGCAGGTCTCGAGCGGCGCTCGATCCGAATAGATCGTCCACTCCCCCGACGGCGCGCGATGCCACACCGTGGTGTAGCCGCCGCCGAGCGACGAGACCGGAAAGCGGCGCATCGCGAGCAGATCGCCCGAGGCGAAGGGCGCGGCCATGACGCCGTAGCCGGCGAAGCGCTCGTCGTCGCCCTCGGGCAGGGTCGGGTCGCGCTCGATCGCCGCCACGAGCTCGGCGGGGGCGTCATTCGAGGTCGCCATGCTCCGCGTTGGGAGCATCGCCCGTGCCCACGCGAGCCGCTGTGCCCTCACGGCATCCGCAGCGCCTCGAGCGCGCGGCGGAAGTCGTCGGGTGGGGGCGTCTCGAAGCGCAGCGGCGCCGACGTGATCGGGTGCGCGAAGCCGAGCACCGCGGCGTGGAGCGCCTGGCGGCCGAGCGCGTCGGCGGCGGCCCGCACCCGAGGGTCCTTGCTGCGCTTGCCGTAGACCGGATCGCCGAGGAGCGGCGCGCCGTGCTCCGCGAGGTGCACGCGGATCTGGTGGGTGCGCCCCGTCTCGAGCGTGCAGCGGACCAGCGCCGCGCCGTGCAGGCGCTCGAGCACCTCGACGCGGGTCAGCGCACGCTTGCCACGGGTGACCTTGGTCGTGAAGCGCTTGCGGTCGTGGGGATGGCGCCCGTGAAGGGTCTCGTAGGTGATCGCGTCGGGCGGGTGGCCGACGGCGATCGCGAGGTAGCTGCGCTCGATCGCGTGCGTCGCGAACGCGGCCATCAGCCCCTCGCGCGCCGCCGCGGTGCGGGCGACCACCATCACCCCGCTCGTGTGCGCGTCGAGGCGGTGCACGATGCCGGGGCGCGCCGCGTCCTCGCCGGGCAGCGCGCCGAAGTGATGGAGGAGCGCGTTCACCAGGGTGCCGCCGGCGTGGCCCGGCGCGGGGTGCACGACCATCCCGGCGGGCTTGTCGATCACGACGAGGTCGTCGTCTTGATAGAGCACCACGAGCGGGATGGCCTCGGGCTCCGCGTCGGAGGGCGGAGGCGGCGCGGGCCGCACGCGGATCTGCTGGCCGGCCCTCGGGCGGGCGCTCGCGCTCGCGATCGCGCCATCCAGCTCGACGCGCCCCTCGGCGATCCAGCGCTGGTAGGTCGCGCGCGATCGGTCCGCGTGGTGCGACGCGAGGATGCGATCGAGCCGCTCGCCGGCCTCCTCGGCCGAGACGACGTGCACCTCGACGAGGTGCAGCTCCGCAGGATCGGCGGGCGGTACCAGAGCTTCGACTGCACGTGGCCCTTCGAGCGGACCAGGATGTCGATGATGGCGCGATCGTAGTAGTTCTTCGCGTAGAGCTCGGGGGCGACGCGGCTCTTGAAGAGCGCCCTGCCCTCTTCGATCTCGTCCTGCAGCCCCTCGAAGAGGTTGTCGCCCTGGATCCCCTGGACGATCTTCTCTTCGTTGTAGAGCGAGAGGTCGCTCGCGATGGCGCGAGCGAGCCGCCGCGCCGCTTCTTCCGTCTCGATGAGCGCCATGAGGAGCGGTGTACCCGAGCCGGGCCGCGAGTGTCAAAGGAGCGGCGCATCGGAGAGCGGGCGCGCGAACGCCAGCACGTGGCCGTCGGGATCCTGGCTGTAGGCGGCGGCCTCGCCCCAGTCCCTCGGTAACAGCGGGCTCAGCTCCCGCGCGCCCGCGGCGAGCGCGCGCGCGTGGTACGCGGCCGGATCGTCCACCACCAGGTAGAGCTCCGCGCGGGGAACGCCCGCGCCCGCCGCAGGATCGATCGCGAGCAGCCGGGCGATCCCGCGCTCGGGCATCAGCCCGAGGACCACGCCCTCGACGACGCGGAGCTCGGTCATCCCGGGCACATCGAGGGTCGGCTCCGCGCCGAACACCTGCCGGTAGAAGTCCGCGCTCGCGCGCTGGTCCCGGACGTAGAGGATGATGTTCGCGCGCGTGATCGACATGGCGCTCACCCCGGACACGTGAAGGTGCAGCCGTAGGTGCAGGTGCGGCACTCGACCGGGAAGCAGAAGAGGCCGCCCATCGCGCTCTCGCCGCAGTAGGCGCCGGCGCAGCAGTCGGCGTCGGTCTGGCAAGGCTCACAGCAGGCGGTGCAGCTCGGCGGAGGCCCGCCGTCGGGAGCGCCGGCGCCCGCGTCGGCGGCCGGTGTCTCGGCACAGCTCACCTCGCAGCGCTCGGGGCTGAACGTGCAGCCGCCGGGACCGCACGCGCTGCAGCGCGCGTCGAAGCTCGTGGGGACGCAGAGGCGCGAGCCCGAGGGGAGCGCCTCGCAGCGAGCGCCCTGGCCGCACTCGGCGTCGGTCGCGCAGGCCTCGCCGCAGCGCTCGGGCGGAATGCAGGTGGCCTCGCACGCCGAGAAACTCACCAAGCAACCGAGCTCGCCGCAGCCCACGCACGAGTCGGGGATGCAGCTCCCGCTGACCGAGCACACCGTGCCCCGGCAGCAGTCCGCGTCGGTGCTGCACGCTCCACCGCAGCAGGTCGGCGCGTTGCACTGCACCTCGCTACAGGCCAGCGCGCCGCCGCCGCCGGAGCACGCGGACGCGACCACGAGCCAGAGGGCGACCACGAGGCGCATCCGGCGAGCGTGCCGCATCACCTGCGGATCGGCTACGGCCATGCGTCGATTGCGGTGACGACGCGCGTCCGCGGGATCGCCGTCGAGGTCGCGCTCGGCAAGAGCGCCGAGCTGCCAGGCAAGTGCGCGGTCAACGCAGACACGATCACGACGATCCCCAAGCGCAGCCTCGCCAAGCGGATCGGCATGCTCTCGCCCGAGAAGCGAGCGCAGCTCGACGACGCCGTCCGCTTCGCGCTCGGCCTCGACGCCTGAGGGTGGCCTCAGAACGCGGCTTGCCGCGGCGCGCGCGGGAACGGGATGACGTCGCGGATGTTGTCCATGCCCGTCGCGTAGAGGATGGCCCGCTCGAAGCCGAGCCCGAAGCCCGCGTGCGGCACCGTCCCGTAGCGGCGGAGATCGCGATACCAGCCGTAGCTCGCCACCTCGAGGCCCATCTCCTCGATGCGCCGATCGAGCACGTCGAGCCGCTCCTCGCGCTGGCTGCCGCCGATGATCTCGCCGATGCCCGGCGCGAGCACGTCCATCGCGGCCACCGTCTTTCCGTCCTCGTTCTCGCGCATGTAGAAGGCCTTGATCGCCTTCGGGTAGTTCATCACCGCGACCGGCCGGCCGACGACCTCCTCGGTGAGGTAGCGCTCGTGCTCGGACTGCAGATCGGCGCCCCACTCCGGGCGGAACTCGAACTTCTTGCCGCTCTTCTCGAGCCGCTCGATGGCCTCGCCGTACTCCATGCGCGCGAACTCGCTCTCGATCATCGTCTCGAGCCGCGCGATGCAGCCCTTGTCGATCTGCGACGCGAAGAAGCGCAGATCGTCGTCGCGCTCCTCGAGCAGCGCCTTGAAGATGTACTTAAGGAAGGCCTCGGCCAGATCGATGTCGGCGCTCAGATCGGCGAAGGCGATCTCCGGCTCGATCATCCAGAACTCGGCGAGGTGCCGGCGGGTGTTGGAGTTCTCCGCGCGGAAGGTCGGCCCGAAGGTGTACACGTTGGAGAGCGCGCAGCAGTAGCTCTCGACGTTGAGCTGCCCGCTCACCGTGAGGAAGGCCTCGCGGCCGAAGAAGTCGCGATCGAAGTCGACCTTCCCCTCCGGCGTGCGCGGGAGGTTCGCGAGGTCGAGCGTCGAGACGCGGAACATCTGCCCCGCGCCCTCCGCGTCGCTCGCGGTGATGATCGGCGTGTGGATCCAGTAGAAGCCGCGCTCGTGGAAGAAGCGGTGGATCGCCATCGCCAGGGTGTGCCGCACCCTCGTCACCGCGCCGATCGTGTTGGTGCGCGGGCGCATGTGGGCGACCTCGCGCAGGTACTCCATGCTGTGCCGCTTGGGCGGGAGCGGATACGCCTCGGGATCGTCGACGCCGCCGACCACCGTCAGCTCGCGCGCCTCGAGCTCGACGCTCTGCCCCTTGCCCTGCGAGGGCACGACCTCTCCGCGCACCCGCACCGCGCAGCCGCTCGTCAGGTGCGCGACCTCGTCCGCGTAGTTCGAGAGCGCGCTCTTGGCGACGACCTGCAGCGCGTCGAAGCAGGAGCCGTCGTGCACGTTCACGAACGACATCCCCGCCTTGCTGTCGCGCCGCGTGCGCACCCAGCCCTGGACGACGACCTCGCTCCCGACCGGGACCTGCCCGCGGAGCACCTCGACGATGCGATGCGTCTTGCTCATGGCGAGCGAGCCATAGCATGAGCGCTCAGGCCGTGAAGGACGCGCGCTCGTAGACGATCTCGATGTCCCTGCCGGCCGCCGCGTGGATGGCCGGCTCGATGACGCCGCGCTTCACGTAGGGCGTGCCCGGGCAGCCGTGCAGCGCGCCGCCGAGCCGCAGCGTGAGCACCGAGCCCTCGAAGCGCGCGATCGCGATCGAGCCGCCGTCCGCCTCGATCAAGGGCGCGAGGACGGACTTCACGACCTCCTCGATCTTCTCCGAGCGCGTCACCGGCCGGAGGATAGCGTCAACGCGTTCGGGCCTGCCAACCAATATCGCGGCGGTGCTGCGCGCCCTCGAAGCGGATGCGGGAGACCGCCTCGTACGCGCGGGCGGCGGCCACGTCGACGCTCTCGCCGGTCGCGGTGACCGCGAGCACCCGGCCGCCGCTCGTCACGGTGCGGCCGCCCTCGGTCGCCGTGCCCGCCTCGTGCACGAAGACGCCCTCGAGCGCGCTCGCCTCCTCGAGGCCCTCGATGACCCGCCCCTTCGCGATCGCGCCGGGGTAGCCCCCCGAGGCGATGACCACCGAGAGCGCCGCCGGCGCGCCCCAGCGCGGGACGACCCCTCGCAGATCGCCGCGCGCCGATCCGAGCAAGAGCGGCAGCACGTCGCCGTCCCAGCGGGCCATGAGCACCTCGGTCTCCGGATCGCCGAAGCGCACGTTGTACTCGAGCACCATCGGCGCCCCGTCCACGATCATCGCGCCGACGAAGAGCGCCCCCCGAAAGGGCGTGCCCTCCGACGCCATCCCGGCGAGGGTCGGCTCGACGACCTCCTCGAGGATCGCCCGCTCGATCGCCTCGGTGACCATCGGCGGCGGCGAGTAGGCGCCCATCCCGCCGGTGTTCGGCCCTCGGTCGCCGTCGAGCAGCCGCTTGTGATCCTGGGCGGCCGCCAGCGCGACGTAGCGCTCGCCGTCGGAGACCACGTGGTAGCTGACCTCGGGCCCCTCGAGCCGCTCCTCGACCACGACCCGCGCGCCGGCCTCGCCGTGCTCGCGCGCGACCATGATGTCCTCGATCGCCCGGACGCTCTCCTCGACGCTCGCCGCGACGACCACGCCCTTGCCCGCCGCGAGCCCGTCGGCCTTCACCACCATCGGCCGGTTCGCGCGGCGCACGAACGCGACGGCGTCATCGGCGTCCTCGAAGACCCCGTAGCCCGCCGTCGGGATGCGGTGGCGCTTCATGAAGTCCTTCGCGAAGCCCTTGCTGGACTCGAGCGCCGCCGCCGCCTTCGAGGGTCCGAACGCCAAGACGCCGGCCTCGCGCAGCGCGTCGACGAGCCCGAGCGCGAGCGGCGCCTCGGGGCCGACCACGACCAGCTCGATCGCGTGGGCCTTCGCCGCCTCCACGATGCCGTCCACGTCGGTCGCCGCGATCGCGAGGTTCTTCCCCACCCGCGCGGTCCCCGCGTTCCCCGGCGCGCAGAAGACCCTCGCCGACGACGCGAGCCTCGCCGCGATCGCGTGCTCACGCCCACCGCTCCCGACCACCAGCACGTTCATGCCGGTGACATAGCGCGAAACGCAATCGCGCGAGAAGCAGAGCGAGGCGGCTCAGGAGGCCTTCTTCTTCGCCTCCTCGAAGAGCGCGCGGTAGGTGAAGCCTGCGGCGACGGCGCCCACGATCGGCGCGACCCAGAAGAGCCAGAGCTGCGCGAGCGCCCAGCCGCCGACGAACAACGCCGGCCCCGTGCTGCGCGCCGGGTTCACCGAGAGGTTCGTCACCGGGATGCCGATGAGGTGGATGAGCGTGAGGCCGAGGCCGATCGCGATCGGGGCGAAGCCGGCCGGGGCCCGCGCGTCGGTCGAGCCCATGATGATCATGAGGAACGCGAAGGTGAGCGTGATCTCGGCGACCAGCGCCGCGACCATCGAGTAGCCCCCCGGGGAGTGCGCACCGAAGCCGTTCGACGCGAACCCCGCGCTGACGTCGAAGCTCGCCGAGGCGCCGGTCCCGATCGTGCCGCTCGCGATAATGTAGAGGACGCCTGCGCCGAGCAGCCCGCCGGCGACCTGGGCGGCGATGTAGGCGGGGGCCTCCTTGCCGGGGTGTCGTCCACCGGCCACGAGGCCGAGCGTCACCGCCGGGTTCAAGTGGCAGCCGGAGATGTGGCCGATGGCGTATGCCATCGTGAGCACGGTGAGGCCGAAGGCCAGCGACACACCGAGCAGGCCGATCCCGACATCGGGGAAGCCCGCGGCGAGCACCGCTGAGCCGCACCCACCGAAGACCAACCAGAAGGTTCCGAACGCCGCAGCGGCCACGCGCTTCGTCAGTGTCATGGGGCCGCCGCGAAGCACGCGGCGGGCCGCCGCGTCAGCACCGCTCTCCGATGCAT
>JAEZBP010000675.1 GCA_023427125.1 Pseudomonadota bacterium
GGGCAAGCGCCTCGACGCGCGCCAGGGCGAGCTGGCCGCGAAGCAGACGATGACCGCGCTGCGCCAGCACCTGCCGCTGATCGCGAGCTGCGCGGCGGCGGTGCTCGTGGCGTTCATGTTCTCGAGCTACGCGCGCTACTCGGTGCTCTCCGCGCGCCACGACCAGCTCGAGGACGAGCTCGCGCGCGTCACCGAGCGCTACTTCGGCACCGAGGCGCGCACCGCGGACGCCGCGCAGCGCCTGCTCCTCAACGGCACCGACGATCCCGATCCGATGCCGATCTTCGACGCCTACGACGCGCTCGCGGCAATCAGCGCGTCGATCCCGGAGTCGATCACGCACGACGTGCAGCAGCTCAACATCGATCTGAACGACGGCGCGGAGAGCGCGCGCTTCACGCTGCGCGGCTCGGTGCGCGACGCGGCCTCCTCGTCGGCCGTCCTCGCGGGGCTCCAGGAGCACCGCCTGGTCCAGCAGCGCGGCGAGAGCGAGTTGCGGCTCGTGTGCTTCCGCGATCTCCAGCTCGGCTCGACCGATCGCGTCGGCGAGGTCTATCGCTATCGCCTCGAAGGCAAGATCCACTGCCGCCCCGAGGGTGACGCGGGCGAAGAGGACGACGGCCCCCCCGCTCGGAGGAGGAACTGACATGGAGCGGCTCCGCAGCATGCTCGACGGCCTCCGGTCGTACTGGGAGAACCTGAGCGAGCGCGAGCGCAGGATGCTCTCCGTGCTCGGCGGCTTCGCGGCGATCCTCATCGTGGTGGTGCCGGTGTTCCTGCTCTCGCGGAGCATCGGGCAGCTCGAGGAGGACAACGCCAGGCTCAGCGCCTCGCTGAGGCTGCTCTCCCGCTCGCGCGGCGAGATCGCGGCGATGCGGGCCGAGCGCACGGCGCGGGCGGCGCGCTACGCGCAGGGCGCGCCCGGCGACAGCTGGCTCACCGCGCAGGTCGAGGAGCACGATCTCTCGGTCTCGCGCGTGAACGGGCAGCCGGCGCGCGTCGTCGACGGCTTCACCATCAACACCCGGCGGGTCACCATCCAGAACAGCGGGCTGCGCGCCGCGATGATCCTCCTCGCCGACCTCAAGAACAGCCGCTACCCGGTCGCGATCGAGCAGGTGCACGTCGATCACAACCAGTCCGGCGATCGCTACAACTTCGAGATCGGCGTGCACACCTACTCGCGCCAGGGCGCGGGAGGGCCCGACGCCGGCGTGCCTGCGGCCGGCCCGGCGGCGCGCCCGGCTGGTCGCAACAAGGCGGGCCCTCCCGCCCCATGAGAGCCCCGATGAAGAAGATCCTCCTCAACGGGCTCGCGTACCCCGCGTTCTTTCTGGTCTGGCTGGTGCTCGGCGCCTACTGGACCTTTCCTTACGATCGCCTGCGCGACTACATCGTGCAGCAGGCCGAGGCGCAGGGCGGCGTTCAGCTCGACATCGCGAGCCTCCGCCCCTCCTGGCTCACCGGCGTCTCGCTCGAGGGCGTGCGCGTCACGCCGATCCCCGATGCGCCGGGCGCGCCGGTGGCGCCGCTCTCGATCCGTGAGCTCGACGCGCGCATCTCGCTCCTCTCGCTGCTCGGCGGGACGATCGAGGTGAGCTACGACGCGACCATCGACGGCGGCGGCACGATCGAGGGTGTCTACGCGGACGGCGACGAGAGCACCCACGTCGAGGCGACGCTCCAGAACGTCGATCTCCGGCGGCTCGGGCCGCTCCACGAGACGATCGGCCTGCCGGTCGCGGGCCGCGCGCGCGGCACCATCGACATGACGATCGCGTCGGAGGCGGCCGGCACCCAGGGCACGGTGGATCTGACGATCGCCAACGTCTCGATCGGCGACGGCGAGACGCCGCTGGTCATCGAGGGCATGGGCGCGGGCGTCACGCTCGAGCGTCTCGAGCTCGGCACCGTGCGCTTCAAGCTGGAGACCGAGCGCGGCCAGGCGAGCATCGAGCAGCTCGGCGCGGACGGCGAGCACGCCCAGCTCTGGGGCAGCGGGAGCATGCGGCTCGTGCGGCCGCTGCGGATGAGCTCGCTCGATCTCCTGCTGCGCATCAAGTTCAAGGACGCGTACCGCGAGTCGAGCCCGCGCATGACCGCGCTCTTCTCGCTGCTCGAGATGAACCCCCAGGTCCGCCCGGCGCGCACCTCGGACGGCGCGCTCCAATGGCGCATCCAGGGCGCCTTCGCGAGCCGCATCCGCATGGTCCCCTCCGGCCGCGCCCCCATGCCCGAAGCAGAGCGCTGACAGGCGCTCTGCTCCCGTGCCCGTGCCCGGCTGTTTGTTCAAAGAGCGAAACGACCGGGCACGGGCTCGGGCGCGCCGCTGCGCGGCTGGCACGGGTGTATTGCCTCAGATGGAATGCGACTTCCTAGTCCGGGGTTGAAGCTGCCCCGGGAGGGAGTCCGAGATGCCGAAGAAGAAGCGCCAGCACCGCTCGCCCGAGGAGAAGACTCGGCTGCTGCAAGAGCACCACGTCAAGAAGGTCCCGATCTCCACGATCTGCGAGCGGGAGGGGCTGCAGCCGAGCGTCTTCTACCACTGGCAGCGTGAGCTCTT
>JAEZBP010000752.1 GCA_023427125.1 Pseudomonadota bacterium
CTTTTGCACGTCGATCCCGGACGGCGGCCCGGTGTGCGCGGAGCGGGAGATCGGCTGCAACGGGGTCGACGACGACTGCGACGGCATGTTCGACGAGGGGAGCGACTTCGACGGGGATGGCTTCACCTGGTGCGACGACGACCCGGCGGCGCGCGACTGCCGCGACGACGACCCCGCGATCTACCCGGGCGCGCCCTCCGATCCCCCGTGTGACGGCGCCGACAACGACTGCAGCGGGGCGCCCGCGGAGTGCAGCCTGGGCGAGCTCTGTCACCCGGGCGGAGGCTGCGCCCGGCCGGACTGCTCCTTCGTCAACGGCCTCTGCGATCCCGCCACGCAGCGCTGCAACCTCGCGACGCAGCCGCCGAGCTGCGAGACCTTGACGACGGCGAACTGCACGACCAACGCGGACTGCGCGACGGCGGCCGGCACCATCTGCGACCCGGTCTCGCGCACCTGCATCGCCCCCCGTGCGCCCGGCGAAGAGTGCACGGACGACGCGCAGTGCGACGGCTTCGACACGGGCGCGCGCTGCTTCGAGACGGCCGCCCTCGGTCTCCGCCCCCCGGACGTGGGGATGGCCGCGAAGGTGTGCTCGCGCGCGTGCTGCACGAACAACGACTGCCCGACCGGCAACGTCTGCTGGGCGCCGGGGACGGGCGCGCGCGGCTGCGTGCCCACCTCGCTCATCGGAGCGCTCGCCCAGCGGCCCTGCGGGCGAGACGACCAATGCGCGCCCCAGGACTGTGTGCTTCGGGACGCGCCCGCGTACGGCGCCACCTCGCGCTACGCCTACGTCTGCGGCGCGGAGGACTTCGCCATCCTCGCGCTCGGGGACATCTGCGTGTACGACTGGAACTGCGCGAGCGGATTGTGCTTCGACGGCTTCTGCAGCGGCGCATGCGGTGGAAACGCGGACTGCCCGAGCAGCGACTACTGCGGGTACTTGCGCATCGACGCGCGCGACGTGATCCAGACGTGCATCAACGTCGGGGCCAACTCCGGCGGCGCCCAGGGAGCGCCGTGCACGAGCGGCGCCCAGTGCCAAGGCGCCGCGTGCCTCAGCGGCGCGGCCGGCAACTACTGCGCGGACGCGTGCTGCACGGACGCCGACTGCGCCGGCGGCTACGTGTGCCGCCCGGCGGATCGCGCGACGTACTGGGCGATGCTCTGCCAGGAGCGCTGAACGCCGAGCGGAGTGAAGGCGCGGAGCTCGGCCGCGCGCCCGACGGCGCGCTCCAGCATGAGAGCCGCCGCGTGGTAGACTGCGCCCCGCTGCCGCGATGCGTATCTGCCCGAAGTGCCGCACCTCGTACCCCGACAAGGCCCCCTCGGGCATGGCGCGCGCGACCTGCCCGAGCGACGGCACGCGGCTGCTCGAGATGCAGGAGTACGACCGGCTCCTCTCCGATCCGCTGATCGGCACCACGGTGGCGGGGCGCTTCCACGTGCTCGAGCGCATCGGCTCGGGCGGGATGGGCACGGTCTACCGCGCCGAGCAGGCGGGCCTCGGCCGGCAGGTCGCGCTCAAGGTGCTCAAGCGGGAGCTCGTCAGCGATCGCGACACGGTCACGCGCTTCCACCGCGAGGCCAAGGCGATGTCGCTGCTCGTGCACCCGAACACGGTGCGAGTCTTCGACTTCGGCGAGGACGAGGCCGAGGGTCACCTCTTCCTCGCGATGGAGCTGCTCGAGGGCGAGCTGCTCACCGCGTGGGTCGAGCGAGAGGGCACACCGCCGATCGCCGAGGCCGTCGAGGTCATCCGGCAGATCCTCCGCTCGCTGGCGGAGGCGCACCAGAAGGGCATCATCCATCGCGACCTCAAGCCCGACAACATCTTCCTGGCGCGGGTCGAGGGGCAGAGCGTGCCGGTCGTGAAGGTGCTCGACTTCGGCATCGCAAAGGCCTTCCGCGACGACCGCAAGATCGATCAGCTCGAGACGCAGGCGGGCACGGTCTTCGGGACGCCGCGCTACATGTCGCCGGAGCAGGCGCAAGGGAAGACGCTCGATCATCGCAGCGACCTCTACACGGTCGGCGTGCTCCTCTATCAGCTCCTGGCCGGGCGGCCGCCCTTCCTCGACGACGACGCGGTCGTGGTGATGGCCAAGCACATCCGCGAGACGCCGCCCGCGCCGCGGACGCTCGTGCCCGACCACCCGATCCCCCGGAGCCTCGAGCGCTGCCTGATGAAGGCGCTCGCGAAGGAGCCCGACGATCGCGTCGAGAGCGCGGACGTCTTCGAGGCGCGCCTCGCCGCCTGCTTGCCGGACGTCGAGGCCGAGGCGCGAGGGAGCAGCTCGGGCATGAGCGCGCTCCGGATCCCGATCGCGATCGGCGGAGGCATCGTCGCGCTCGCGCTCGTCGCGGCCATCGTGGTCGTGGCGGGCGGCGCCGACGACGACCCGGCCGGCGACCTGCCCCCGCCGATCGCGACCACCGCGCCGCCTCCGGTGCAGGAGCCGATCGCGGCGGCGCCGGTGATGACCTCGGTGACGCTCGCGAGCGAGCCGAGCGGCGCCGAGATCTGGCGCGGAGACGCGCGCATCGGCGCGACTCCCCACACGTTCGAGCTCACCGGCGACGAGGCGCTGGCGCTGACGCTGCGCGCCGAGGGGCGCGTGCCCGCCGACGTCGAGCTCACCGCCGACGAGGCGCCCGTCCACACCGTCCCGCTC
>JAEZBP010000835.1 GCA_023427125.1 Pseudomonadota bacterium
GCCCGACACCTACCTGATCGACGCCGAGGGCCGCGCGATCCGCCGCGTCGCCGGCGCGCGCGAGTGGAGCGCGCCGGAGACTCGCGCGTGGCTGCGAAACCTTCGAGCACCCGCCGACGCCTGCCGCTGATGCCGAGCTGCGACGACCCTTCAGCTCGGCGGACGGGCTCGGTCCCACGCGCGTCGCTGCGCGTGGATCGCCGTCGCGAGCGCGCTCGCCTCGAGCTCCGCCTCCGGCCACCGCTCGCGCATCAGCGGGCCGAGCCAGTAGACCGCCTCGTCCGCGGTGCGGAAGGTGCGAGAGGTGCGCGAGTCACCGAGCAGCGCGGTCATGCTCCCGAAGAAGGCGCGCACGAGCGTCGGGACCACGCCCGCGCCCTCCACCACGCCGGCGCGGAATCGGACCAGCGGCATGTTGGTCGCGCGGCGGCTCGCCGCATCGGGCATGCCCGAGACCATCGGGCGCACCAACGCGAGCAACGCCACTCCGTCGGGCTGGCGCGTCGCGAACGGGCGCATCGCGCGGTCCACCGCGAGCGTGAGCTCCGCGCTCGGCGTCGCGCGGTAGTCCATCACGATCAGCGGCGCGATCGCGTAGCAGTCGAGGAGGTCGTCCTGAAAGAGTGTGATCGGTTCCACCACACGCGAACGGTACATGACGTGGGCGAGCCGGGACCGGCAATTTCCATCGCTCGCTCGGCGTCGCGGCGGCTGTGAGCGCTCGACGTGCCTCCGTGTCCTCGCCCGCCGCCCCGGCTACTCTCCGCCGGCCATGTGGGTCGTCACCTCGCCCTCCGCCAGCGCGCCCCTCGCCCTCGTCGAGCTGCCCTCGCGCCCCCTTCGCGGCGACGAGGTGCGGGTGCGCGTCGCCGCCGCCGGCGTCAACCCGGTCGACTGGAAGATGCGCGAGGGCGGCCCGCTCCGCTTCGCGTACAAGCTCCTCGGTCCCTCCGGCCCGCTGGTGGTCGGCGTCGACTTCGCGGGGGAGGTGATCGAGGTCGGCCCGGCCGGCGGGCCGCTCGCGGTCGGCGCGCGCGTGGTCGGCGGCACGAACTTCTCGCGCGAGCAGCGCGGGAGCTACGCGGACGAGGTCATCGTGCGCGCCGATCAGTGCGCGGAGCTGCCGGACGAGGTCGACTTCCGCAGCGCGGCGTGTCTGCCGGTCGCCGCGGTGACGCCGTGGATGGCGCTCACCGAGCACGCGGACATCAAGGCCGGCGGCAAGGTGCTCGTGCTCGGGGCGTCGGGAGGCGTCGGGCTCTTCGCGCTCCAGCTGACGCGCATGCTCGGCGCGAGCGCGGTGGGCGTGTGCTCGACCCGCAACGTGAGCGTCGTCGAGGGGCACGGCGCCATCGCGATCGACTACACCCGCGGCGATCCGCTCGAGGCCGCGCGCGCCCACGGCCCCTACGATCTCGTGCTGCACGCGATCGGCACCGCGACCTATCCGCTCTCGGCGTGCCGCAGCCTCCTCGCGCCGGGTGGCCTCGTCGAGCTCGTCGTGGTCCGCCCGGCCGACTACCTCTCGGTCGCGTTCCGGCGCGACGTGCGCACCATCCTCGGCAAGCCGACGCGCGCGCGCCTCGAGCCGCTCGTCCGAGCGCTCGCCTCGGGAGACATCGTCGCCCAGATCGAGGCTCGCTATCCGCTCGAGGACGCCGAGGAGGCGCACGCTCGCTCGCGCGCCGGCAAGGTCGTCGGCAAGCTCCTGCTCGAGCCCTGAATCGGTGGGGTCGCGATGGAGCGGATGACCGGCCTCGACGCGGCCTTCCTCTCGATGGAGAGCGAGGGCCACCCGATGCACACGCTCAAGCTGCTGGTGCTCGAGCCCCTCCCGGGCGCGCGCCCGCGGCCGCTCTCCGCGTCGCTCGAGGCCGGCCTGCGCGAGCGCCTGCACCTCTTGCCTGCGCTGAGGCGCCGGGTGCTCGAGGTGCCGCACGGGCTCCATCATCCGCTCTGGATCGAGCAGCGCGATCCCGATCTCGCGCCGCACCTGCACTCCCTCGTGCTCCCCGCGCCGGGCGGCGCGGCGGAGCTCGACGCGCTCATCGCGCAGATCGCGGCCGTCCCGCTCGATCGCGCCCGGCCGCTCTGGGAGATGTGGGCGCTCGAGGGCCTCGAGGGCGGCGCCTCGGCGGTGCTCGTGAAGATCCACCACGCGCTCGCCGATGGTCTGACCGTCGCGCAGCTGCTCCGGCGCGTGATGACGGCGGAGCCGTCCGACGCGGTGCCCGCCTCGTCGGACGGGAACGATCGAGGACCGTCGCTCCGCGACGCGAGCGAGGCGCCGCCGCGCGACCCACCGGATCGCGTCGCGCTCGTCCGAGGTGCGCTCTCCGATCACCGCCGGCAGCTCGACACGCTGCTGCCGCTGCTCCGCCTCACCGGCGAGCGCCTGCGCGCGCTCCGCCGCCATCGCCGGGCCTCGACCGCGCGCGCGCCGCTGCCGCTCCGCGACACGCCGCGGACCTCGTTCAACCGGGCGCTCGGATCGGCGCGCTCGTTCGCCTCCACCACGCTCCCGCTCTCGGCGCTCGCCGCGATCAAGCACGCGCGCGGCGTCACCCTCAACGACGTCTTCCTCGCGCTGGTCGCCGGCTCGCTCCGCGAGTACCTCGTCGCGCGCGGGGAGCTGCCCCCACGCCCGCTGATCGCGAGCGTCCCCACCGCGGCCGAGCACCCGCCGACGGTGCACGGCGGCAACCACGTCTCGAGCCTCTTCGTCTCGCTCCAGACGCACCTCGAGGATCCGCTCGAGCGGCTCGCGGCGATCTCCCGGAGCGCCGAGGCCGCGAAGGGATCGCAGCGCGCGATCGGCTCGGATCTGATGGAGCGATGGGCGGCCTTCGTCCCTCCGCGCGTGCTCGGCGGCGCGATCGCCGCCTACTGCCGGCTCGGTCTCGCCGATCACGTCCCGGCGCCGCTCAACCTGATCGCCTCGAGCGTGCCGGGGCCCGGCGCGCCGCTCTACGTGCCTGGCCACCGGCTGCGCGCGATCTACTCGGTGGGCCCGCTGCTCGAGGGCATCGGGCTCAACGTGACGGCGTGGAGCTACCTCGGCGCCCTGCACGTCGCGGTGCTCGCGGATCGCGACGCGATGCCCGCGCCGCGACGGCTCACCGAGGGCATGCACCGCGCGCTCGAGGCGCTCGCCACGGCTACGTGACGCGGATCAGAACGCGTCGCGCAGGCGCTGGCGCAGGATGCCCTCTTCGATCTGCCGCAGCGTCGTCTCGTAGGCGGCGCGCGCGACCCGCGGGGCGCGCTCGAGCGACATCGGGAGGTAGCCCATCGCGGCGGCCGCCTCGCCGCCCGGCTCGATCAGCGCGACCGGGGTGCCGCTCCGCTCGAGCTCGCGCAGCTCGCGTCGCACGAGCGCGCGCATGGGAGGAAAGACCGAGAGCGGCGAGCTCACGATCACGAGATCGAGCGGCTCGGGCTGGAGGAGATCGAGGTGCGTCGCGGAGGCCACCCCGCCGTCGACGTAGCGCAGACCCTGCCACTCGACCGGGCGGAACACGCCCGGCACCGCCGCCGAGCACGCCACCGCGGTGCCCACGTCGATCGGCGGCGCGCCCGGCTTGCCGAACGCGACGGCCTCGCCCGTGTCGAGGTGGACCGAGGTGATCCAGAGGTGCGCGTCGGGCCACGCCGCGCCGCCGAACATGGCCTGAAACCCTCGGCTCATCGGATCGAGGCTGACGCGACCGGCCGGCAGCGCCGCGGCGACGAGGCGACCCGGGCGCAGCAGGGCCGGGGTGCGGAGGGTGCGCGCGAGGTAGGCC
>JAEZBP010000865.1 GCA_023427125.1 Pseudomonadota bacterium
GTGGCTCGGCCGCGCGATCGGGGCGGAACATCCCGTCCTCGAGCAGCCAGCCGCGCAGCTCGCCGTCCCGAACGCCGCGCACCACGAGCTCGCACTCGGTCACCGTCGCCCCGCCCGGCCAGACCAGCGGCGCCTGGGCCCGCGCGATCATCAGGTCGATGCGCGCCTCGACGCTCGCGTCGCTCTCGGCGTCGAGGGTGACCTGCTGGCCGACGATCGGCGCGAAGGTGGTGTCGAACGCCATGATGAACGCCTCCACGTCGCGCCGCTCCTGGTCGCTGGCGAAGTTGAAGACGGTCGCGCGCAAGAAGCGGAAGACCGTGTCGGTGCTTCCGTCGTGGAGGAAGCCGAAGCCGCGCACCTGCGGGCCCATGTGCTCGTTGTCGCCCGGCCGGAAGAACGTCACCGCCGCGTTCCCGAACATGCCGACCTTCTGGTAGGCGTTGCGCAGGTGCGCGACCTTGAACTCCTGCGTCTCGTTCTCGAACGTCGTCTCGCCGTTGGCGCCGAAGAAGCCCTGGGCGCGATCGACCTCGTGGCAGCCGTTGCACGTGGTGATGGTGTCGATCCCCTCGCGCTCGAAGTAGATCGTGCGGCCGCGCGCCTCGTCCTCGCGCAGGCTGTTGTCGAGCTGCCGGATGGGGTTGGGCGGATAGACGATGCCGAGCGCGAACTCGGCGAAGCGCCGCATCTCCTCAGGCCTGAGCGGGCCCTCTTCGCGCCCGTTCAGCCCCTCGAACGCGACGTTGAACGCCTCGAACGCGGCCAGCTCGTCGAGCGGATCGCCGGGGGGCGAGGTGTTGCCTCCGGACCGATCGCCGCGCCAGTGGAGCGGCCCTTGATGCGCCATGCCGCGCAGGCTCTGCGTGGTCATCGGCCCCTTCATCGGGTGGAAGGGCAGCTGCGAGCCGATCGGCCCCACCGGGTTGCGGCTCGACATGACCATGCCGTCCGGATCGCCGAGATCCCACGCGAGCCCGTCGAGGTCGCCGAAGACGTGGCAGCTCCCGCACGCGGCCTCGCCGTTGGTCGAGGTGAAGCGGGCGTCGTAGAGCATCGGCCGGCCGACGATGGTCGCCTCCGGCTCCGGCGTGTGCATGCGGGCGCGGCCGAGCACCGCGCGGGTCGCGAGGTCGACCGTGACGAGCGAGTCGTCGAAGCGGGTGACCACGTAGAGGCGGCCGCGCGCCGCGTCGAGCACGAGCCCGCTCGGGCCGACCGGGCCGGGGTTGCTCAGATCGATGAGGCGATCGGCGGTGGTGTCGACGGTGCCGGCGGCGAGCGCGGCGCTGTCGAGGACGCCGACGGCCGAGGAGCCGTAGCCCGCGACGTAGAGCGTGCTGCCGTCGCTCGAGACCGCCATGCCGAGGGGCGTCGCGAGGCTGCGCTCGCGCGTGCCCTCCGGCATGCTCTCCGCGTCGTAAGGGATGTGCGGGTTGAGGTGGCGCGGCCGCACTCCCTCCTCGTCGATGACGGTGATGCGCGCCTCGTGCAGGTGGCCGCGCACCGTCGCCGGCTGCCCGGCGCGCAGGCCCTGCTCACGCACGAAGCGGCCCGGACCCTCGAAGCGCACGTCGTTCATCGCGTCGGTGTTGCTGACGTAGAGCGCGCCCGTCACGGGGTTGATCGCCATCGCGAAGAGGACCGTGCCGACGCCGGCGAAGCGCTCGGTCTCGGCGGCGGTGTCGGCGTCGATCGCGAAGACGTCGTGATCCGGGAGATCGAAGCGGACCTGCGCGCTCCAGTCGCGATCGAGCTCGTCGACCCAGCGCGAGGTCGCCGGATCGAAGCGCACGATCAGCCCCACCTCGGGCCCGCGCACCCCGGCGAAGTTGGTGTTCGGCGCGGGCAGCCCGCCGGCGCCTTGCAGGCAGGTCGCCTCCTGGCCGCCGTCGCACACGACGCCCTCGCTCAGCGCCGTCGTCCGGTTGCCCGAGTGGAAGACCGCCGCGTACACCCTGGCGCCGTCGGGGCTGACCGCGAGCGCGCGGGGTCGATCGCCGAAGAGCTGCACGATCGTCGGCGCGGCGGCGCTCGGATCGCTCGCGTCGAAGACCCACACGTCGGCGCGGCCGACGCCGGGGCTCGCGTAGTCGCCGCGCGGGCTCGGGTGGCTCTGCCCGCGGTGGGCGGCGGTGATGAACGCGCGGCGCGTGGTGGTGCCGGCGAAGACGACGTCGCTCGGCTCGTCGCCGACGAGCAAGGTCTCGATCACGCGCGGTGGATCGCTGGCGACGTCGACGATCGAGACGCTGTCCGAGAGGTGATTGACGACCCACACCCGCGTGGCGTCCTGCACGGCGACCGCGACCGGCGAGAGCCCGACCGGCACCGACGCGACCAGCGCCGGCATCGCGCCCGTCAGGTCGAAGACCTCGAGCCGATCGTCGGGCGTGTTCACGACGAAGAGGCGCGCGCCGTCGGCGGACATCGCGGCGGGCCGGACCTGCCCGGCCTCGAAGTTCGAGTAGCTCGGCGGCTGCGCGCGCGCCGAGAGGGTCGGGACGAGGAGCAGGAGGGCGGCAGGCAGCAAGCGGCGCATGGAAGGCTCCGGGCTCGAGGCTGAGCGCTCGAGTGTACCGAGAGCGGTGGGCCGGATCGATCACTCCTCGGGCGGAGACGTCGCCGGCGAGCGCAGCAGCTCGCGCACCGCATCGAAGCGCTCGTTGGGCACGGTGATCGCGAGGTTGTAGTGCACGATGCGCCAGCCCGAGGGCTCGCGACGCAAGACGCCGCTGCCGCGCGCGGGCCCGAGGTTCACCGCGTCGAGATCCTCGTCGAAGAACGCGAGGTCACCCTCGACGATCACGTCGCGGCGGACCGGCCGCATGACCCAGCCGCGGCCCTGCGCGAACGGAGCGCGCGCGTACTCGAGCAGCTCCGCCTTGGTCCAGCGCTCGCTCGCGTCGGTGCCGAGGAAGATCGCGTCCGCCGCCATCAGGCCCATGTAGCGCTCGAGGTCCGAGCGCGCGGCCGCCTCGTGCCAGTCGTCGATCACGCGCTCGATCTCGGCTCGCGCGTCGTTCGCCGTCACCGGCGCCGCCCCGCACCCGCCGAGCAGCGTCACGAGGACGAGCGCCCTCACTCGACCCATCGGATCTCGCCGGAGAGCGGCAGCGTCAGCGGCGTCATCGGCGCCGACGCGATCAGCCCGTTCGACTCGCTCGCGCGCGCGTCCGGCGCGAAGCTCACCGTCACGTGCAGCGTGCCTCCGTCGTAGGGGCGCGCGGTGCTCCCCTCGAGCTCGACCACCAGCGCCTGCACGCGCGCGTCCGTGACCTCGCCGATCGCGCGCAGCGCGACGCGATCGCCGACCCGATGCCCGCCGGGGATCCACGCGCCCGAGAGCGCCTCGGGCGAGACGCCGTGCGCGAGCGTGACGTGATCGCCGGCGAGCTCGCGATGCCGCGCGAGCGCGCGCACCCGGCTCACGCTCGGCTCGTCGAGCACCACGTAGAGCGAGCGCTTCTCGGCCTCGGGGCGCAGCCGCGCGATCGCCCGCCGGTACTTCGCCATCCGCGCGCGCGTCTCCTCGCCGTCCTCCCGCAGCCGGCTCGGATCGGAGTTGTCCTCGAGGTCGAGGAGCTTGATCCGCGTCGCGAGACGATCCTCGGCCACCCGCTCGATGAACCGCGCGTAGTCCTCGCCCGGCCGCTTGGTGAGGTGGCCGACCGCGCGAACCACCCGTCGCGAAAAGCCCTCCCGCTCGAGCGCCTCGAGCGTCCACGCGTCGGAGTCCTCGACCACGTCATGGAGCACCGCGACCATGCGCTCCTCGTCGGTCTTCGCGCGCATCATCAGCCGGAGCGGGTGCTCGATGTAGGGCGCGCCGGCCTTGTCGTACTGGCCGAGGTGCGCCTCCGCGGCGATGGCCACCGCGCGGGCGCGGAGCCACGCGCTCACCGTCTCCATCAGCGCGCGCGCGGCCTCGTCGAAGCTCGCGAGCAGCGCCTCGTGCACCACCGCCGCGTAGACCGGCCGGAGGCGCGCGAGCTGCCCCTCGTGCTCGCTCGGGCGCGTGTTCATGCGCATCAGGAGCTTCTGCCCCTCGCGCTCCGCGTCGACCAGGCTCCGCGTGTTGTCGATCTTGTCGGCGCAGCTGATCGGGATCGCGCGCCGCGCCGCCTCGGTCCCCGCGCGGAGCTGCGCGAGGTAGCCGTCGAAGCGCTCGCCCTTCGGGCGCTTCTCGCCGCGCGCGTCCACCTTCACCTCGCTCAGCACCGCCACCGTCTCGATCACCTCGGGCGGCATCTCGGCGCGCATCCGCTCGGCGAACGCGGGCTGGTCCTCGAGCAGATCGTGCAGGTACGCCGCCGCGATCGTCACCTCGTCGTCGTAGCCGTGCACCTCGAGCAGCTGCGCGACGCGCTCGAGGTGGACGAAGTACGGGATGCCGCCGGCCTTGCGGAGCTGCCCGGCGTGCGCCTCGCGAGCGAGCTCCCGTGCGCTTCGGATCAATGGCGAGTCGAGCATGATGAGGCGAAGGATACCGCGGCGGCCGCGTCCGGGGGCAGCGTGCGGCGAGCCGGCGTAGAGTGTCCTCGTGATGAGCGCGCGTCCCTCTCGCTGGCTCGCCTTCTCCGGCGCCGTCGCCTTCGCGCTCGCGCTCGGCTGGCTCGTCATTCGGGCCTTCGAGCTCGACGACGGCGAGCTCGCGAGGATGGGCATGCTCAGCGGCCCCTATCTCGTCTCGGCCGCGCTGGCGTTCGTGCTCGTCTCGGGGCTCCGCGCCGCGCTGATGCGCGACCCCGAGCCGCGCCAGCGCGCCTTCACCGAGACGCTCCTCATCCCCTGCGTGCTCGCGCCGCTGGCGGTCGTGTTCCCGTGGTTCGTCGCGCCCTCGCACTTCGGAGGCGCGTTGGTGGATCTCCCGTACTTCCTCGACTGGCTCACGCGCTACCCCAACCTCGGCCCGATCAACTACGAGGTCGCGCTCGGCATCGGCGCGCTGCTCGGTGCCTCGGCGATGCCCGCGTTCTTCGCCGCCCACGCCTCGCGGGCGCCGCGCGTCGGCCCGCGCACCGCCCTCGCCTTCCTCCTGCTCCAGCTCATCGCCTACGTCCCGGTGCTCCTCCACCTCGATCTCGGCGCGCTCGCTGTGGCGTCGATCACCGCGATCGACGGCCCGCTGAGCCTCTTGGCCTCGGAGCGCGAGGGCTCGATCGAGCTCGGCCTCGTCATCGCCAGCGGCCCGCTGCTGAGGCTCGCGGCCACCGCGGCGATGCTGGCGCTGGCGATCCGCGCGCGCGCTCACCGCGAGGCGCCGGTCTGGGAGATGAGCTGACCCCTCCCGGCAACTGGCGTCGCGCGACCGCGCCGCCGCGAGAGTTGAGGAGACCCCCGCGCCTGTGGGAGACTCGGTCCGAGGTGGGAACGAGGCCCGAGCGCAGCGTGCTCGACGTGGTGGACGCCGCGTACCGCCTCGAGCGCTCGAGCGACGAGTGGCTCGGTGAGCTGGTCGCCGCGGCGCTCCCTGCGTTCGGCGATGCGCTCGGCGCGTTCGGGTTCACCTACGAGCTGACGCCGGCGGGCACCGTTCGCGTGACCTCCGAGGTCGTGACCGCCGGTCATCATGCGGCCGGCCACGGCGCGCTCATCGCGTCGACGACGCAGCAGATGTCTCCCGAGCAGGTGGCGTGGTCGAGCGAGCACGTCCTCATGACGGCCAGCGAGGCGCACGCCCGACACGGCGTGTCGCTCGGCGACGTCGAGGCCTTCGAGACCTCGCTGCGGCTCATCGGCGACTCCATCGCGGCCAAGCGAATCGACTCCACCGGCGAGGGCTGCGTGGTCGGCGGCATGCTCGAGCGCGCGCGCGCGACGTCGCCGGCCGAGCGCGAGCGCTGGGCATGCGTGCTCTCGCACGTGCTCGCGGGCATGAGGCTTCGCTCAGCGCTGCTCGAGGGCGACGGAGACGCGGTGCTCGATGCGCGCGGCCGCGTCGTCCACGCGGAGGCCGAGGCCCGCTCGCGCAC
>JAEZBP010000955.1 GCA_023427125.1 Pseudomonadota bacterium
GTCGAGCAGCGCGTCGACCGCGGCCACGATGCGCTGGGCTCCGGGCGGCAGGGGCTCCTCGAGGCGCGCCTGGTGCTGGCGATCGCCCAGGCGGATCCGCAGCGTGAGCTGCGTTCCGTCGGCGATCGGCGAGGGCGCGGGCTGCGCGGGGAGGGCGAAGAAGTCGGACGCCGCGATCGCGGCGCGCACCGAGCGCACCTCGGCCTCGTCGAGATCGAGCGCGAGGGTGCGCATCGCGCCGGTGTGACCGGTCACGACCTGCGCGACCCAGACGAGTCGCCCCGTGCTCGAGATCGAGATCTGATCGCGGAGCATCGCGCCCGACGAGCGCTGCCACGCCAGCTCGAAGGGCGCGCTCGGAGCGATCGCCTCGTCCGCTCGCTCCGGCGTCTCGCCGGGCGCCGGCACGGCTTGCTCGGTCGGTGCCTGCGGGCGCGCGACGTGGGTCGCCTCCGCGCTCGACGCCGAGCCCACGGGGGCGGGATCTGCGCCGCACGAGGTCACGATCAAGAGCGTAGAGAGGAGCCTGACTGCGCCCATCGGTGGAGGATACGTGCCCGCGCTGGCCTTCTCCCTCGGGCGCCCTGCCCCGCGAACGAAGCCTCGGAGCGTCCGAAGCGCGACGGCGCGCGAGCGAGCGCGGCTCGGCACGTCTCACGTGGTCGCGCGGCGCGCCGGGAGGGCGTAGCCCCAGGGGGAGTCGTCGAGGAGGGCGCGCTCCCACTCGAGCACCGTCTCCCAGCTCGGCCGCAGCGTGTAGACGCCCTCGTTGCCCTCGCCCATGCGGCGGAGAAACGCGTAGAGGAGGCCACCGAAGCGCGCCTCGTAGGCCTCGCGATCGTGGATCGCGAGCGCGCGCAGGCTGCCGATCGTGTAGAGCCGGGCCTGTACGAGGTAGTTGCGCTCGACGTGCGCCTTCACGGCGTCGGGCGCGTAGCTCGGGAGCCGATCGCTCTTGTAGTCGATGACGTGCCAGCGCGAGGCGTGCTCGATGACGAGATCGATGATGCCGCGCACGTAGCCGCGCTCGATCACGGCCCCTCGATGATCGGGTGGGGCGGCGAGGGTCGGGTGCGAGCGCTCGGGGATCGGGTGCAGGTAGGAGAGCTCGGCCACCCGGCGCGACACGCTGCACAGGCCCTCGGGGAGCGCGCTGCCGTCAGCCAGGACGAGCGGCGCCCGGAGCGCCCGCACGATCAGCTCGGCCGCGAGCGGGAGGTGAGCCCGCTCGACGCCGTTGGCGAGCGCGCAGCGAGCGAGCAGCTTGGCTGCCGTCTCGTCCGCGAGCAGCGCGGCGCCGTCCTCCATGCCGCGCGCCAGCTCGAAGGGGAGGTGCTCGAGCACCGCGTGGAGGAAGACGCCGATCGTGGCGCCGCCCGGCAGCTCCTCGCTCGAGGGCAGCGCGGCGTCGAGCTCCTCGCGCGCGTCGGGCTCGGGCGCCTGGTAGCCGCCGAGCTCGCTCTTCATCCGGCTGTACGAGGTGATCTCCGGCCCGCGATGAGCCCGCGCGAGCCGCTCGAAGCGCTCGCGATCGTGCGCGGCGTCGCCTCCCGCGAGCTCGGGGGGCACGCGAAACGCGGCGAGGCCCAGCCTCGGATCGTGCGCGCCGCTCTCTCGCCGGCCGACCGGGATCTCCACGCGATCGAAGAGGGCCGGCTCGCTCGCGAGGACGCCGCCCGAGACCAGCGCGACGAGCCGCTCGTTCAAGCCGCGGTAGGGCCCGCTCAGGCGCGCGAGCTCGTACTCGGCGCCGGCGTCGAGGGGCGCCTCGGGCGCCGAGGGATCCTCGAAGAAGAGATCGAGCTGCGAGCGGGGATCCTTCGGCTCGGGCTCGGGCGCGCTCGTCAGCTCGTAGCTCGCGCCCGCGTGGACGGGCGCGCCGGGTGGAGGCGGGCCGAAGTAGGGCAGGTAGAGCCGGGAGCGCGCCCTCGTGATCGCGACGTAGAGCAGGCGCTCGGACTCCTCGAGGCTCTCGCGCGCGAGCCGCTCCTTCACCTGCTCGACCGGATCGCCGATCCAGGCGACGCGCCGGCCCTCGGCGTCGTGGAAGACGCGCGGCGCGAGGGTGTCGGGCGCGCGCTCCGAGAGGCCGCCGGCGAGGAAGACCACCTCGGCCTCGAGCCCCTTCGACTTGTGCATGGTGAGGATCTGCACCGCCTTCCGCTCGCTCTCGAGCCGGTGCACGTTCCCGCTCTCGGCGGCGGGCAGCTCGCGGCCTTCGATGAACGCGCCGAGCCGCGCGAGGATCTCCGGCAACGATCGCCGCCCGCGGTGCACCTCCTCGAGCAGCACCTCGACGATGTGCTGATAGTCGGTGAGCCGCCGCTCGCTCGCGCCGGCGAAGAGCTCGCGCCGCACGAGCCCCGACTCCTCGAGCATCGCGCGGAAGAGCGAGGACCACTGCTCGGCCTCCGCGAGCGCGCGCCAGCGCTCGAGCAGCGCGACCAGCGGGTGCTCGGGCGGCAGATCGCGGCACTCGTCGAGGCGCTCGAGCGGCACCGCGAAGAAGGGTGTGAGCCACGCGTCGAGCCGCCGCACCCTCGCGTCGGGGCTCTCGATCGCGCGGAGCACGACGAAGACGTCGCGGGCCGCCGAGGTCTGGAAGAGCCCCTCCTGCTTGTAGAACGCGTGCTGGATGCGGGCCGCGCGCAGCGCCGCGCCGACCTCCTCGGCGTCGCCGCGGCTGCGGCAGAGCACGTGGATGTCGGAGGCGGTCAGCGGGCGCGGTCCGTGGCTGTCGAGGATCGTGATCGGCGGCTCGAGCAGGTGGGTGATCTCTTGGGCGATCCGCTCGCCGAGGGACGCGCGCACCCGATCGGCGCGCAGCTCGGGGCGGCCGACGAAGTGGAAGAGGGTGACGGCGGGCAGCGGCCTGCCATCGGCGCCGCGCGCGTCGGCCTCGGGCCGGCCGCAGGTCACGGGGTGGGGGTAGCGGTTGACGCCCGAGAAGAAGCCCGACTCGAGGATGCGGTTGATCGCGGCGACGAGCGGCGCGCGCGAGCGGAAGGAGACCTTCAGCGGCACGATCGAGCCGCCGCGCTCCTCGATCTCGCGCACGGCCGCGTGATACGTGTGCACGTCCGCGTTGCGGAAGCCGTAGATCGCCTGCTTGGGATCGCCGATGAGGATCAGCCGATGCGGCCCCGGGCCCTCGACGAAGATGCGGCGGAAGATCTCCCATTGAACGCGGTCGGTGTCCTGGAACTCGTCGACGAGCGCGACCTCGTAGCGGCGGCGCAGCTCGCCGAGGAGCGCGTCGCTTCCGTCGGCGCGCAGGGCCTCCTCGAGCATGCGGAGCATGTCGTCGAAGTCGAAGTGGCCCTCCTCGCGCTTGCGCCCGGCGAGGCGCATCACGATGCGCGGCAAGAGCTCGGTGACGAGCACGTGGAGGGGGCTCGAGGCGACGCGCCCGAGCTGCTCGATCGACTCGGCGAGCGAGGCGAGGGCGGGCGCGCGCTCGGCCGCCTTGCGCAGGTGCTCGCGCAGGTAGGCGAGGGCCGTCTTGTTGCTCGGCGCCGCGAGCTGCGCCCAGTCCCAGAAGGAGAGGAGCGCCTGGTAGAACGAGCCGCCTCGGCGCAGCGCCTCGACCGCCGGCGCGAGCTGCATCAGGAGCGCGGGCACTTCCTTCTTGGGGCTCGGGTGCCGCAGGCCCTGCGCGAGCAGGCGCGCGGCGATCCCGCTCGGCGCGAGCTCGAGGCGCGCCGGCAGCTTCCGCAGCGCGTCCTCGGCGAGCGCGCGATCGAAGCGCGGCTCGGGCGCCTCCCGCTCGAGGTACCAGCGGTAGAGGCTCTGCTCTACGCGCGGCAGGCCGAACGCGGTCAGCGCCCGCTCGAGCACCGGCCGGAGCGCCGCCCCCTCGCGGAGCTCGACGCGCAGCTCGTCGCGGAACGCCGAGACGAAGGCCTCGCGCGACTCGACCTGCTCCTGGCGTAAGAGGCGCGCGCAGTCGAAGGCGCTCTCGGTCAGCACCCGCTGGCAGAACGCGTGGATGGTGGAGATGGGCGCGCGATCGAAGACCGCGAGCGCGTCGCTCAGCCGGCGCCGGCCCGCCGCGTCGATCGTCCAGGTGCCCTCGGGACCCTCGTCGTCCTCCGCGTCGAGGATCGAGCGGAGCTTTCGGCGCACCCGCTCGCGCATCTCGCGGGTGGCCTTGTCGGTGAAGGTGACGACGAGGATCTTCTCGAGCGGCACCTGGTGGACGAGCACGAGCTCGACGATCAGGTGCTCGAGCGTGAAGGTCTTGCCGGTCCCCGCCGAGGCCTCGATCACCGCGTGTCGGGTGGGATCGATGAGCTCGAGGATCGCAGGCCGGGCGACGCGGAACATGGGCGGACTCTACCCGATGCGCGAGGCCGAGCGCCGCTCACGAGCGGGTGCAGGCGCGGCGCCCATGGGCTACGTGGCCTCTTCGCATTCGGAGAAGGAGGAACGATGGTGATGAGCTTTACGGAGGAGCTCGCGTTGGACCGCTGGCGTGGAGCGACGAGCGCTCGCCGGCGCGAGCTGGCCGAGGCGGTGAGCGCGGCGCACCCGACCCTGAAGGTCATCCGCGTGGACGAGATCGCGCGCTTCCACCACGAGCCGACCGGCCTCCCATTTCACCTCGTCCCGGGCGGTGCGCTGCGCATGGGCGTCGACGCGGATGAGGTCGGCCGCCTGCGCGCGCAGTATCAGTACTGGGATGGCGCCGACGAGGCGGAGCACACGCTCTCGGTGCTCTCGTCGCGGACGTGCTGGCCGGTGACCGAGGTGTCGATCCGGCCCTTCCTGCTCGCGGCACATCCGGTGGGCCGATCGCCGGTGCGCTCGTACGAGGAGCTCGCGGCGATGGGCGCCGCAGAGTGGATCGCCCACCTCGAGCGCTTCGAGGCCGAGGGGATGTCGCTCGAGCAGGCGCTCGACGAGGAGCGGCGGCTCGGCGAGGTCGGGCTGCGTCTGCCGAGCGAGGCCGAGTGGGAGTGGGCCGCGCGCGGGGCCGGGAGCCAGAGCTTCCCCGGCGGCGACGCCATCCCGAGCTCACCGAACACCGGCGTCAACCTGCTTGGATTCGTCGATCTCGGCGCGCTGCCCGAGGTGTGCGCGGACGCGTGGGCGCCGACGCTCGAGGGCACGCCTCGCGACGGAGCACCGCGCGCGGGTGAGCCGAGCGCGGGGCGCGCCGCGCGCGGGGGCGGAGCGACCTGCTACCCATGGCAAGACTGCGGCGAGTGGACGCTCCTGCTCTCGGGCGCCCGCTTCCCCGCGAGCGAGATGGACGGAACGCTGGCGCTCCGGCCGGCGATGGGGCTCTCATGACCAAGAAGGCGAAGCCTGCCGCGAAGAAGTCGAGCGCGAAGAAGTCGAGCGCGAAGAAGGAGGGCGGTGGCCAGGAGGGCGCATTGCTCGCCGCCCTCGACGGGGTGGACTTCGACCGGCTCACGCGGGGCGCGCTCCGGAAGTTCCCGGCCCTCTACGCCAAGCTCGCCACCGGCCGGCGGGGCGCCGTCGGCGCGCTGCGGGACCTGCTCGACCGCCCAGCCTCGGCGCTCGCCGCGCCGTACCTCATCGACGCGCTCGTCCTGCCCTCGATCGAGCGCGTCGGCGTCATCGGGCTGCTCGCGCACCTCGCCGCCGCCACCCCCGAGCGGTGGATCGGCAGGCCCGTCGACGACGCGACGCTCTGCTTTCGCTACCGCAACACGCGCCGCGCGATCGCGGCGCGCCTGACGAGCGCGCCCGACGGCGCGGAGGAGCCGCGG
>JAEZBP010000992.1 GCA_023427125.1 Pseudomonadota bacterium
CGCCTCGAGCGTACCGGCGTGGGAGATGGAGAGCCTCGGCGGCGCGCGGCTGACCGGATCGGCGAGCGCGCAAGGGATGGCGCCGCTCGCGCTGCCCGGCGGTGAGCCTCTGCTCTTCGGGCAGCGCCCCGGCTACGGTCATGAGGCGCGCTGGGCGCTGATCGATCCGGAGAGCGGCGCGGTCCGGAGCGACGTCCCGTCGACCCGCGGAGGCGGCAGCGTGGCGAGGCTGACGCCCGCGTTCTGGCACCTCCTCGGCGCGCGCGACGCCGAGGGCTCGCGGGCGCTGCGCGCGCTGAGCGACGCGAGCGCTCGCGCGCTGCTCGACGCGCATGGGCTGGTCGAGGACGAGGCGGCGAAGGCGCGCGTCAGGGCGAAGATCGGCGAGCTCTTGCCGGGGATGACCGATGGCGCGCTGAAGGAGGGCGTCGCGAAGGCGTGCGCGGCGACCGCCGAGCTGTCGGTGAGGCTCGCGGGGATGAAGACCGCGCTCGATCCGGCGGGCGCGCCGAGCGACGGTGCGGCCGGCCCGAGCGTGGGCGTCGACGAGGCGCGGGCGGCGCTCGCGGGGATCCTCGAAGGCTATGGACACGGGGAGTCGTTCAGCGAGCCGATCGCGGTGCTCTCTCGCTTCTTTGCGCGTGGGTCGCGGGCGCCGGGCGAGAGCGCCAAGGTCGAGAAGTGCAGCTTCGACTGGACGCCGCTGATCGGCCGGATCGGCGCGGTCGCGTTCCGCGCGATCCACCCGGCGTTCCCCGCCGAGCAGCGCCAGACGCTGCTCGCGATCCTGGAGGTGTGGGCCCCGACGATCTTCGCCGAGCACCCTGCGCGCTTCCGCTCGCTGAAGGGCCGCGTGGAGAAGGCGCTCCCGGCGTACGTGTTCGAGCGCGGCGGCAACGACTACTGGGCGCGCGCCGGGTGGAGCCACGGCGGGCAGGTCCCCCACGATGTGCTCGAGCACGCGCCGAGCGGGGCCTTCGCGCCGCTCGCGGGGCTGATGATCGACTCCGAGGTGCGTTCCCCGAGCGGGTGGGGAGGCGAGGAGCGGATCCGCGCGCTCGTGGCCGCGGCGCGCGAGCGCGGGACCTGGACGTGGGACCCGGCGGCGGTCGAGCTCCTGGTCGAGCGCACCGGGCTCACCCGGCCGGAGGCCGCGCTCTTGCTCGGCGGCATGCCCAACGTCGACGCGTATCAGGCCACGTTCTTGTCGAAGGACGCGCGCGCGATCATGGGCCTCAAGACGACCGAGGCGAGCGCGGCGCGAGACTCGCTCAAGGGCCTGTCGCTGCTCGAGCGCGTCGCGCTCTACGCCGCGGCGATGCCCGAGGACGTCGAGGACGCGCTCGATCCGATGAAGCTCGCCGCGCGGCTGGCCGACGCGTGGGTCCAGAAGCGCGGCAGGCGGGTGGCCGTGCCCGAGGAGCTCGTCTTGCGCGCGGGCGCGGAGCTCTCGCTCGACATGAAGCCGGCCGAGGTGCTCGCCGCGCTCGCCGAGCCCGACGCCTGCGGGTGGCTGACGACCGACGCCGCGTGGTCGATCGACGCGAAGGGCTCGCTGCGGGTGAGCGCCAAGGGCACGTTCGGGCCGAGTCACGCGGCGGCGCTCGCGCACTACATCCCCTGGCTCCACCTCGGCCAGCCGGTCGGCGATCCGCTCCTCGCGAGCGTGCCGCGCGTGCTGGCGCTGGCGGCGGAGCGCGCCTCGAGCGACGCGCTGATCGTCCACCTGGCGGACCGCCCGTTCTGGGAGGCGGACGGCAGCGGCGAGGCCAAGCGCGCCGCGATGCTCGAGGCGATCGGCGGCGTGGCGCCGGCCGGCCGGCCGCACATGCGCGACGAGGGGAGGGTGATCGCGATCGCCTCGCCACAGAGCCCGTACCTGCAGATCTACTTCCGGCCCGCGCGCCTGCGCACCGAGGCCGACTGGAGATGGGTGGGAGGCCTCGCCGAGATCGGCGTTCGGAGCGAGACCTTCGAGCCGCTCTCGGCGCTCTGCCTCGGCGTGCTCGAGCCCTTCGCCGAGCGCGTGCGCACGACGCCGGTGCCGGTCGGGCAGCACGAGGCGAACCCGCTCGCGTCGGTGCCCGCGCTGGTGGAGAAGGCGCGCGCCAAGCACGACCTCGGCGAGGACGCGGCGGCGCTCTACCTGCAGACGCTCGCGCTGATCGCGCCGACCGCGAAGCTCGTCTTGGCGTGGAACGGCTGGACGAAGGCCCGCTACACCAAGGCGCAGAAGGAGCTCGTCGCGCGCGAGCTCCTGCTCGAAGCCAAGCGCGCGCGGGCGCAGCGCACGGCGTTCCTGCCCGGCGCGTGGGAGGCGCTCGGCGCGCCGGACATGCCCTTCGAGAGCTGGAAGATGCCGCTCTACGGCGTCGCGCGAAACGAGTGGGGGCAGCTCATGCGACCGCTGTCGCGCCTGCTGCCGCCGCGGCCGCTGCACACGATCTTCGAGGCGGCGTGGGCGCGCATCGAGGCCGGCGACGTGCCGCGCTACGAGGACGTGAAGCGATGAAGGAAGCGATGACGGAGACGAAGGTCGACGACGCGGTGCAGTCGCCGCCGGCCGAGGCGGTGCACGCGGACGAGCTCGCTTTCCTCGAGGCCTGGGACACGGGCGCGCGGCCGCCGGGCTGGCGCCTGACGCCGCGCGCGGTCGTCACCTTCATCTGCGGCAGCCGCGAGGCGCTGCGGATCGGCTAGCTGCGGGAGACGCGTGTCATCGCGGAGAAGTTCGTCGGCGATCGCGCGCTGGTCGAGCGCTGCGTGGGGACGCTCGCCGGCGAGCGCGGGCTCTTGCTCGTCGGTGAGCCCGGCACCGCCAAGTCGATGCTCTCGGAGCTGCTCGCGGCGGCGATCTCGGGCACGAGCGAGCTGACGGTGCAGGGCACGGCGGGGACGACCGAGGAGCACCTGCGCTACGGCTGGAACTACG
>JAEZBP010000285.1 GCA_023427125.1 Pseudomonadota bacterium
TCGTTATTTTGAGCGGACCTCCGAAGCCACAATGGGGCCCCCCACCCAAGTCCGAGCCCTACGGTGCTCCGCACCTTCGGGCTCGATCCCATCGCGGAGCGATGGGGCCCTGTCGACCGACGGCATCGCTCCGCGATGCCTGGTCTCCGACCTGACCGAAGGCCGGTGATTTCGCGGCGACCTAGCGCCCGCTGCGGATGATTTCGCCTGGGCTCCGGCGCGCTGATACGCTGCGGGCATGGCGAAGGACGACGAGGACGAGGGCGTGAGCGCGCCGGCCAAGGCGAAGGACGCGGCCAAGCCGGGAGCGCCACACATGGTGCTGCGCGTGGTGCTCGGCACGGCGGGGCTCCTCCTCGTGGTGGGCTTCTTTCTCCCGTGGATCGAGCTGCCGAGCGAGTCGTACAGCGGCCTCAGCCTCGTCCTCGACGACAACCGTGACATCCGTGAGGCGGTGGGCGAGACCCGCCGCTGGATCTTGCTGGCGCTGCCGGTGCTCGGCGTCGCGCTCACCGCGATCGGCTTCATGGGCTTCCGCTGGTCGGCCGCGGTGGCCGCCGGGATCGGCCTGCTCCTGATCGGCTACGGCATCGTCACGGTGGTCGCGATCTTCTTCCAGACCACCGCGCTCGGCCTCTGGCTGATCGTGGCCGCCGCGTTCCTGGCGCTCGGAGGAGGCCTCGTCGCGCTGGTGCGCGCCCGCAGCGCCAAGCACAAGACGCCCGACCTCGCGCTGCCCGACGAGCCGATCGCCGACGGCGAGTAGCGCTTCGAGATGGGGCTCTTCGACGTCCACGCGCACCTCACGCACCCGAAGCTCGCGGGCCGGGAGGCGGAGGTGCTCGCCAACGCCCGCCGGGCGGGGCTGACCAGCATCATCGTCAACGGGCTCAACCCGCACGACAACGAGGCGGTGCGCGCCCTCGGAGCGCGCGATCCGATCGTGAAGCCCGCCTACGGCCTCTACCCGGTCGACGCGGTGCTGAGCGAGATGGAGGCGATGGGCATCGACTATCCGCGCGAGTGCCCCGCGTTCACGGCGGAGGAGGGTGTGGCGTGGGTGCGCGACCACGTGGAAGAGGCGTTCGCCGTCGGCGAGATCGGCCTCGACGGCTACTGGGTGCCCGAGGCGCTCTGGGACAAGCAGGAAGAGGTCTTCCGCGCGCTCGTCCAGGTGGCGATCGACGCCGACAAGCCGATCATCATCCACACCCGCAAGCGCGAGGCGCGCGCGCTCGAGGTGCTGCTCGAGATGGGCGCGACCCGCGTGAATTGGCACTGCTTCGGGGGCCGCGTGAAGCTCGCCCGCCGCATCGCCGAGCACGGCCACTGGCTGAGCATCCCCGCGAACGCGCGCCGCAACGAGGCGTTCACTCGGATGCTCGAGACCCTGCCGCGCGACAAGGTCTTGCTCGAGACCGACTGTCCCTACCTCGGCCCGGAGCCGGGCGTCGACAACGAGCCGGCCAACGTCGCGGTCACGGCGGCGTTCGCGGCCGAGCTCTGGCGCTGCTCGGAGGACGAAGTGCGCGCCCGGCTCGAGGAGAACTTCGCCGCGTTGTTTCGCGTCGCGCCCTGACGGCGCTACGCTAGTGCGTGGGCTCGGTGGCGGATGTGGGGAGAGGATCGCGACAGGAATGAAGCTCGGCCCGGGCGCCAAAGCCGTCCTGATGATCGCTGGCGTGGTGATCGTCGTCGCCGGCTTGAAGCTCGCGGCGGCGCTCCTCGTGCCGCTCGTCACCGCGGCCTTCATCACCGTCGTGTCGCTGCCGGTCGTAAGGTGGCTGACCGCCCGCCGGGTCCCGCGCTGGGGCGCGATCCTCCTGGCGGTGCTGCTCGACTTCGCGATCCTCGCCGGGCTCGGCGGGCTGGTCGGCGGGTCGATGAACGAGTTCACCGATCGCGTCCCCTATTACCAGACCCGCCTCGGCGAGCTGGCGGTCTCGGCCGTCGAGTGGCTCGACGCGCACGGCGCGAACGTCGACGGCGCCAACGTCGAGCGCCTCGTCGAGCAGGCCGACGCCTGGGAGCTGATCGGCGACCTCTTCGATCGCGTCACGAACCTGCTGTCGAACGCCTTCCTCGTCGCGCTGCTCGTCCTCTTCATGCTCTTCGAGGCGGGGCCCTGGGGCATGAAGATGGCGTACGTCCTGCGGCGCCCCACGCAGGACCTGCCGCGCTTCGCGAACGCGACCCGCGAGGTGCAGACCTACCTCGTCGTCAAGAGCGCCCTCAGCGTCGTCACCGGCGCGATCTGCGGCGCGTGGGTGGCCGTCTGCGGCGTCGACTTCGCGCTCCTCTGGGGGCTGCTCGCGTTCCTGCTCAACTACGTGCCGACGATCGGCATGTTCATCGCCACCATCCCGCCGGTCGTCGTCGCGCTGATCCAGCTCGGGCCGGGCAGCGCGCTGCTCGTGCTCGCCGGCTACGGCGTCATCAACTTCAGCCTCGGCAACCTGGTCGAGCCTCGCATCATGGGCCGCGCGCTCGGGCTCTCCCCGCTCGTCGTCTTCATGTCGATGGTCTTCTGGGGGTGGCTCTGGGGCCCGATCGGGGCGCTCCTCGCGGTGCCGCTCACGATGGTCATCAAGATCACGCTCTCGAACATCGAGGACCTGCGCTGGGCGGCGGTGCTCCTCGGCTCCGCGGAGTGGTTCGCGCAGAAGCGGCGCGAGTGGGAGGATCCCTTCGAGGCGGAGCGACGCCGATCGCAGCTGCCGCCGGCGCCCGTCGACGCGGTCGCGGTCCCCGAGAACCCGCCGCTCCACGTCGAGGATCCGGTGCAGGGCAGCGGCCCGCGCGCCATCGGCGAGGCGGCGCCCGCCGAGAGCGAGCGCGAGACCTTCCGCTCCGCGTAGCGCTTCGGCTCTTCGTAACTTTCGGCGTTCGTCGTGGATCGGGGTGCTAAAGTCGGCGCCCCCACGACGTGACGCACGCTCTCGAAGGACTGATGCTCATCCTGGCGATCGGCTCGGCCGTCGCCATCGGTGCCAAGCGCATCGGCGTCGCCTACAACGTCGCCCTGGTGCTCGTCGGGCTGGTCGTCGCGCTGCTCGGCGTCCTGCCGCGGGCGCCGCTCGACCCCGAGCTGGTCCTCGTCGGCATGCTGCCGGTCCTGGTCTTCCAGGGCGCGCTCTCCGCGAACGCCGATCACCTGCGGGAGTCCAAGAGCGCGATCCTCGCGCTGGCGATCCCCGGCGTCGCGCTCTCGCTCTTCGGCACCGCCGCCGTCGCCACCTGGGCGCTCGAGCTCCCGTTCACGACCGCGCTCGTGCTGGGCGCGCTCCTCGCGATCACCGACACGGTCAGCGTCCTGCTCGCGTTCCGCGCGGTGCGCGTGCCCTTGCGGCTCGCGGCGATCATGGAGGGCGAGAGCCTCTTCAACGACGGAACCGCGCTCGTCCTCGTGGCGACCACCGCGGCGGTCGCGGTCGGTGGTGACGCGGAGCCGCTCGCGATCTCCCGCTCGCTCCTCTTTGCGCTCGGAGGCGCCATCGCCTTCGGGATCGTCTTCGGGGTCGTCGGCGCGATGGTCTTGCGCGCGACGCCGGATCACCTCACGGCCGTGCTCGTCAGCCTGGTGGTCTGCTTCGGCGTCGCGCTCGCGTCGGAGGAAGCGCACGCCTCGCCGGTGATCGCGGTCGTGATCGTCGGCCTCGTCCTCGGCCGCGCGGCGCGCCGCTCGCTGCCTCCCTCTCGCGTGCTGGCGCTGCAGAGCTTCTGGGAGACGATCGTCTTCGCGCTGAACGTGCTGATCTTCCTGCTCGTCGGGATGCAGCTCGACGCCGCCGCGCTCTTCGCGGAGGCGCCCGCCATCTTGATCGCGGTGGTCGCGATGCACGCGGGCCGCGCGCTGGCGGTGTACGGGAGCTTCGGTGCGCTGCGCCTCTTCTCGAAGGAGCCGGTGCCCTTCAAGTGGCAGCACGTGATGATGATCGGGAACATCAAGGGCGCGCTCTCGATGGCGGCGGTGCTCGCGCTCCCCTCGTCGGTGCCCTTCAAGGCGCGGCTCGTGACGATCGTCTTCGGCGTCACCTTCCTCACGCTGGTCGGCCAGGCGCTGCCCTTCGCGAGGCTGCTGAAGATGCTCGGCGTCGTCGTCCGCACCGCCGACGCGCGGGTCGAGGCTGCGCGCGCGCGGCTGGTCGAGGCGCGCAGCGGGCAGAAGGAGCTCGACATGCTCTTCGGTGACGGGCTCGTGTCGAGGCGGGCTCACGCGGAGCGGATGGCCCTCCTGCAGCGTGAGGTGCTCGAGGCCGAGAAGACCCTGCGGGCGTCCGAGCTCGAGGGGAGCGACGACCACCTCGACCTCGCGGTGCTCGACGCGCAGCGCGGCGCGCTCGTCGAGGCGGGCCAGCGCGGCATCCTCGAGGGGGACGCCGTCGAGGAGCGGCTCGCCGACATCGACGAGCGGCTCCTGCGAATTCGCGAGAAGGAGCACTGAAGTGCGAGTGATCATCGTGGGAGGCGGCCTCGCCGGCACGAACTTGGCGCACGTCCTCGCCGACAGCGGCCACTCCGTGACCCTGATCGACCGAGACCCGGCGGTGGCGGCGCGCGGCTTCACCGAGCACGGCATCGCGGCGATCGTCGGCGACGGAACCGAGCCTCGGGTGCTGCGCGAGGCGGACGCCGGCCGCGCCGACATCGTCGCCGCGATGCTCCGCCGCGACGCGGACAACCTGGCGGTCGCCGCGATCGTGCGCGACATGGGCGCGCGCCGCGTCCTCGCGCGCTTTCGTGATCCGGCGTACCGCAGCGTGCTCGTGCACGCGGGGATCGATCAGATCTTCGGCGAGGTGGAGACGATGGTGGGCGCCCTCGCCGTCGCGATCGAGTACCCGCGCGTCCGCCACTCGATGGTGCTCGGCAAGGGGGACTCCATCGCGTTCGAGATCGTGGTGCCGGAGCGAGCGAAGGCGGCGGGCAAGACCCTGAAGGAGATCGGCAGCGCGAGTGAGTTTCCGCGCGGTGTGGTGATCGCCGGCATCGCGCCGCCGGACGGGCCGGTCGTCGTCCCGCGCGGCGACGCGATCATCCACGGCGGCGAGACGGTGGTCCTCGTCGCCCGCCGCGAGGACGTCGCGCACGCCATCGACTACCTCACGGCGCTGGCCGAACCTCTGTTGGCTTGAGGTTGTGGCCAAATGATGACAGTGAGGTCGTCCCTTTTGGGCTACCTCCCTCGGACTCGTGCTCACGCCGATCGCGATGTGGTCTGCGGGCGCCGACGCGCCTGCCTTCGAC
>JAEZBP010001200.1 GCA_023427125.1 Pseudomonadota bacterium
GCGCCAAGGAGCGCCTCGATCTCGCGTTTCGCCACCCGGGGATCGCGGAGCGCGTCCACGGCGCGGAGGCGCTCTACGCGCCCTTCGTCCCGCTGCGGCTCGAGGTCGACCGCGACAAGTCGCTCGGGGCGCTCGAGCAGGCGGTGAAGGCCGCGCTCGCCCGGACGATCGAGCACGGCACCTACCTCGGCGATCTCGTGCATCGCTATCCGAAGGTGGAGCGGCCCGAGTGGGGCGTCGCCCTCGAGCAGCTCGAGTCGATCGACGCCTGCGCGTGCGCCGCCGCGCCGCTCACCCTCGCGACGGACGGAGAGCGCGCGGCGCTCTGCTTCGATCCGGCGCGCGTCCCGGCGAAGGACGCCGAGGCGCTGCGGCAGCGGCTCGAGCGCCTGCTCGCCCCCGAGCTCTCCGCGACCACGGTCGGTCAGCTCCCGCTGCTGAGCGCCGAGGAGCGGCGCCGGGTGCTCGTGGAGTGGAACGCGACGGCCGCGGAGGTCCCGCGCGACCGCGCGGTGCACCAGCTCTTCGAGGAGCAGGTCGATCGCACGCCCGACGTCTGCGCGCTCGTCTTCGACGATCAGGAGCTCACCTACCGGGAGCTCGATCGACGCGCGAACCAGCTCGCCCACCACCTCATCGCGCTCGGCGTCCTGCCGGACACGCCGGTCGGGCTCTCGGCGGAGCGCTCGCTCGAGCTCGTGATCGGGGCGCTCGGGATCCTGAAGGCGGGCGGCGCGTACGTTCCGCTCGATCCGAGCTACCCGGCCGAGCGCGTCGCCTTCATGCTCGAGGACTGCCGCGCCTCGGTCGTCGTCACCCACGGCGCCGCGCGCGCGAGCCTCCCAACGGGTGAGCGGATGATCGTCTCGCTCGACGAGGACGCGAGCGCGATCGCGGCGCGCCCACCCGAGCGTCCCTCGGTCGACGTCCGCGGCAGCTCGCTCGCCTACCTCATCTACACGTCCGGCTCGACGGGCACGCCCAAGGGCGTGATGGTCGAGCACCGCAACGTCGCCAACTTCTTCGCCGGCATGGATCGGGTGATCCGGCCCGACGAGCACGAACAGCGCGTCTGGCTCGCGGTCACGAGCCTGAGCTTCGACATCTCCGTGCTCGAGCTCTTCTATACGCTCGCGCGCGGCTTCACGGTCGTCGTCGCGCGAGAGGCGGATCGCGCGCACGCCGCGCCTCGCCGGCCCGCTCGCGCGATGGACATGAGCCTCTTCTACTTCGCGTCGGACGAGGGCGAGAGGGCCGCCGACAAGTACCGCCTCCTGCTCGACGGCGCGCGCTTCGCCGACACGCACGGCTTCTCCGCCGTGTGGACGCCGGAGCGGCACTTCCACGCCTTCGGCGGGCTCTACCCGAATCCGTCGGTGGCGAGCGCGGCGCTCGCGGTGATCACCGAGCGCGTGAAGCTGCGCGCGGGCAGCTGCGTGAACCCGCTGCACCACCCGATCCGCATCGCGGAGGAGTGGGCGCTCGTCGACAACCTCTCGCGCGGCCGGGTCGGCATCTCCTTCGCCGCCGGCTGGCAGCCGAACGACTTCGTGCTCCGGCCGGAGGCGTTCGCCGGCAACAAGCAGCGGATGATCGACGAGATCGACGTGGTGCGCCGGCTCTGGCGCGGCGAGACGATCGAGCTGCCGGGTCCCAAGGGGCCCGTCTCGGTGCGGACGCTCCCGCGCCCGGTGCAGCGCGAGCTGCCGTTCTGGATCACCGCGGCGGGCAACCCCGAGACCTTCCAGCTCGCGGGCCGGCTCGGCGGAGGCATCCTCACGCACCTGCTCGGGCAGAGCCTCGAGGAGGTGAGGCAGAAGATCGAGGTGTACCGCGCGGCGTGGCGCGAGGCGGGCCACCCGGGCGAGGGGCACGTCGTGCTCATGCTCCACACCTTCGTCGGCGAGGACGCCGACGCGGTGAAAGAGACGGTGCGCGAGCCGATGAAGGGCTACCTGCGCAGCGCGATGCAGCTCATCCAGCAGCACGCGTGGAGCTTCCCCGCCTTCAAGCGGCTCGCGCGGGAGGAGCGCTCGTTCGAGGACAACTTCCTCAGCCTCTCGAAGGAGGACACCGAGGCGCTGCTCGATCACAGCTTCGAGCGCTACTACGAGTCGAGCGGCCTCTTCGGGACCGTCGAGCGCTGCGTCGAGATCGTCGAGAGGTGCCGCGCCGTCGGCGTCGACGAGGTCGCCTGCCTGATCGACTACGGCATCGACAGCGACACCGTGATGGCGCACCTGCCGCAGCTCGCGGCGGTGCGCGAGGCGGTGAGCGCCGGCCTCGAGCGATCGCCCCGCGCGGAGGGGAGCTTTGGACCGCAGCCCGGCGCGATGGAGGGGATCGGGGCGCAGCTGTTGCGCCACCGCGTGACGCACATGCAGTGCACGCCCTCGATGGCGCGCATGCTCCTCGGCGACGAGCCGGCCTCGGCGGCGCTCGCGCGGATCACACACCTGATGATCGGCGGCGAGGCGTTCCCGGCGACGCTGGCGCGGGAGCTCTCGGCGGCGACCGGAGCGCGCATCACGAACATGTACGGGCCGACCGAGACGACGGTGTGGTCGTCGACGCACGACGTGGGCGAGCTCGAGGAGGGCACCGTCCCGATCGGCCGCCCGATCGCGAACACCAGCCTCTACGTGCTCGACGAGGGGCGGGAGCCGCTGCCGCCTGGCGTCGCCGGCGAGCTCTACATCGGCGGCGACGGTGTCACTCGCGGCTACTGGGCGCGCGGCGAGCTGAGCGCCGAGCGCTTCGTGCCCGATCCCTTCTCCGGCAAGGAGGGCGCGCGCATGTACCGCACGGGCGACGCGGCGCGCCGCGCCGAGGACGGCTGCGTCGAGTTCCTCGGCCGGATCGATCAGCAGGTGAAGGTCCGCGGCTACCGCATCGAGCTCGGCGAGATCGAGGCGCGCCTCGCCGCCCACCCGAGCGTGCGTGAGGCGGTGGTGATCGCGCGCGAGGACGTCCCCGGCGACGCGCGGATCACGGCCTACGTGCGGCCGGCGAGCCCGATCGACGCCGCCGCGCTCAAGACGTACCTCGCGACCTCGCTCCCCGAGTTCATGGTCCCGGCCCACATCGTCGAGCTCGAGCGCTTCCCGCTGACCCCGAACAAGAAGATCGACCGCCGGGCGCTGCCGCGGCCGGAGCTCGAGCGGGCGCGATCGGAGGCCCCGCCCCAGGGCGGGATCGAGGAGACGATCGCCACGATCTGGAAGCGGATCCTCGGCCTGAGCGAGGTCTCGCGCCGCGACAACTTCTTCGAGCTCGGCGGGCACTCGCTGCTCGCGGTGCAGGCCCACCGCGAGATCCGCGACGCGCTCGACGGCAGGCCGCTGACGGTCACGGACATCTTCCGCTTCCCGACCATCGCCGCGCTCGCCGCGCACCTCGAGGGAGACGGCGGCGCCAAGCGCGCGCTCGAGGAGAGCCGGGGGCGCGCGGTGGCGCGCAAGCGAGCGGCGACCGCCGGGTCCCGGCGCGTGCTGCGGCGCCGATAGGCAGGCCGATGAACGTGGAGGATCTCCTCTCCCGCATGCTGGGTGCGGGCGCGGCCTACGCGTGCTGCGTGCCGGGGGCGGCGT
>JAEZBP010000309.1 GCA_023427125.1 Pseudomonadota bacterium
GTATAGGCGCTCCCCGAGCCCCGCGATCTCAGTCGACGGGCGCCGTCTCCCCGAGGAGGCCCGTGTCGCAGGCGCTCGGGTTCGCGTCGCTCTCGGCGCGGCCGACGAGAACCCTCGCTCAACCGCTGCGGCCGCACGCTGCCGGCACCCCACGATGTGGTCGCGAACCAACTGCTCGATCTGCTTCTCGAGTTGCTCGATGCTCGTCGTCGTCATGCCCTCGGAGTCGCACGCCGCGATCGCGCGCTCAACCCCGGGCCTGAACGGTTACGCACGCGGCATGCCTGTCGTAGTCAAGGGCGTCCTCTCTCCTTCGAGCGAATTCTCTGTTTCATGAGCCTGCTCTGGGCACACGCGAGCCTTCCTGTCCGTGGAGCGGACGATCGGGATCTCGGGTGTGCGCGAAGACGACTGTCAGGTCGTGCTGCCGCGGGTCGCTTGCTCCACACCCAGGCCCGCCAGCGCCAGCGCAGTCGCGATCGCGATCGCCATCGCACCTCGCCTCGCCGTCGCCCCTCGTGAGCGCACTCGCCATCGCCAGCGCAGTCGCCACCGCAGTCGCCCGCGCGGTCGCCATCGCCAGCACAGTCGCCAGCGCCACCGCAGTCGCAGTCGCCGCCGCGGTCGCGCCGTCGTCCTCATCGCGATCGCAGTCGCCCAGCGCACTCCCGATCGAGGCCGACGCGCCTCGATCTCCGATCAGAACGGGCGCTCGAGGGACTGAAACGGTCGCGGTGTCGGTGGGGGCCGCGGGCGCGGAGCGGGCGCGTCGAGCTGTCGAGCGATGCGCTGGGTCTCGCCGGGGCGGACGGTGACCACCATCGTATGCATCACGCCTTCCTCGGTGCGCAGGCCGATGGTGTGGCGGCCCGCGGGGACGCGGAGCTGTGTCGGGGTCGTGCGGCCGGTGTCTTGGCCGTCGACGAAGACGTGCGCCCAGGGGATCGTCTGCAGGCGCAACAGTCCGGAGGGGCGGGCGTCCGCCTCGTCGATCTCTGCCGCTTCGGTCACCTCGAGCGTGAACGGCCTATCGAGGTCGTGGTGTGTCGGGCGTGCCGAGGCGGGCGGCGCGAGGTTCGGGCGGGGGCGCGCTCGCGCCTCTCGACGCGGAGGCGCCTCGAGAGGCGGCGGAGGCTCGGGCGGCCGAGGAGGCTCGAGCGGCTCGAGCGGTAGAGGAGGCTCGACGATCGCGGCGGCCACGACCGGCTCGGCGGCCGATTCAGACGACGCAGGGTCCGGTGCATCGACGCGCTCGATCGGAGGCGCGATCCGCTCGGGCGGCGCGGCGACGAGCTGGTAGATGACGTACGCGCCCACCGCGAGCGTCACCATCGCGAGGGTCGGGCCGACGATGCGCAGCCTCGGCCGCGGCGCGACCCAGCCCGGCAGCTCCGGCGGCAGCGGCGGCGGCCCCTCCATGCGGCGGATCAGCGCGATCAGCTCGGGCGGCGGATCGCTCATCTCCGTGAGGCGAAGCGGATCCTCGCTCATCGGTCCTCTCCCTTCTCGTCTTCCTTCAGCATCGACGAGAGCTCGCGCCGCGCGGCGTGCAGGCGCGAGTGCACGGTGCCCAAGGGCACGCCGACGCACTCCGCGATCTCCTGCCCGCTCATCCCCTCGACCTCGAACATCATGAACACCGCGCGCTTGTCGGGATCGAGCGCTCGGAGGGCGCGCTCTCCTCGCTCCCGTGCCTCGCGCGCCTCGAGCTCGCCCTCCGGATCGGAGCGACCAACGATGTCCGGCGGCTCGGCGCGCGAGCGCTCGTGGTGCCGGAACGCGCGCTTGCGATAGTTGCGCACGACGCCGAGGCAGATGCCCCAGAGCCACGGGCGGATCGGCCTCTCCGCGTCGAACGTGCCGCGCTGGCGGTGCACCACGACGAAGACCTCCTGCGTGAGGTCCGGCAGATCGCTGGCCGCCGCGCCGAGCCGATAGAGCGACCTCCACACGAACGCCGCCTGCTCGGCGTGGACCTGCCCCACGTCGAGGGGCTCGGGAGCGCGGCGCGGGGCGGGCATGTCTCTTGTGGATTGTCGCGTGCTCCGCGGATCTTCATCCGTTCTTTCGGCGCGACGTCGATCCGGCCCTGCTAGCCCGGACTATTCACGAGGGCGCCGGGGCAGGCCGTAGTTCGTCGAGGACGCTTGGTCGCACGCCCGAAGCGCGGCGAGGAGCGTAGGCTTCCCTACGTGACGAGCGAGCATCGGACGTACGGCCAATGGTTCCGGCGAGATGCGGTGTGGCACGGCGCACTCGTGAATAATCCGGGCTAGGCTCCGGCCGTGACGAACGAGGGAAGGCTCGCGCTCAAGAGCGATGACGTGCGTGCGGCGTTGGCCGACGCGCTCCGGGGGAAGGCGTCGCGGCTCTCCGAGCTGCTGGCGCGCCACGGCGGGCTGCCCGGGCGCGCGAACATGGCGCTCGCGGCCGCCTTCGGCGACGCGGTGGCCGGCGAAGGGAACGCGGCGCGCGCGGTGCTCGCGGCGCTGGCGCGCGAGGAGACGGAGACCGACACCGCCCGCGCCTTCCTCCCGATCGCAGCGGCCTTCGGCTACGCGGCGCGGCTGAAGAGCGATCCGCGGGACGCGTGGGACGGGGTGCGCGAGCTCGCGGCCGACGATCGCGCGCCCGTGCGCATCGGGCTGACCGACGCGCTCCACGCGTTCAGCGCGCGCGCCGCGGGCAACGTCGACCTCCTGGTGGCGCACGCCGCCGAGTGGCTCGAGCTCGACGATCGCGATCACGTCTACGCCTCGCAGGCGATCGCGCTCGACGTCGTCGCGGCGAGCCGGGGGCTCCAGGGCCTCGAGGATCCGAGCGCGCTCCTCGAGTGGCTCGGGCGGGTGCTCGATCACGTCGCGAACGCGCCGCGCGCGGACGAGCGCTCGCCGGCGCGGCGCAAGCTGCTCTCCGCCCTCCCCGGCGCGCTCGCGGAGACGGCGTCCTCGCTGCGCGAGGGCATCCCGTGGCTGACCGAGCGCATCGCCGACGCGCCCCACCCCGATCTGCGCGCGATGTTCGAGCGCGCGATCGACGAGCTGCGCCGCGGCTCGCGCGCGCAGAGCGCCCCGACGCTCGAGGCGCTGCGGAGCGCGCTGACCTCGACGAAGAAGCCGCCCCGCGATCCCTCGCGCATCCGCGAGGGCACCACCGGCCGCGGCAAGAAGGCCCGCCGCCGCTCGCGCTGAGTTGGCTGTGCGCGCGGGCCGAGCTACGCGGCACCGACCAGCGGGCGCTTCCCATCCCCGGTGTCCAGTCAGCCGGACCGCTTCGCTCGGCGTTCCCCGAGCGCCGTGATTCTGCGACAGCCTTGATTGAGCGGAGTCTGGCTCCGGTGCTCTCCGCCTTACCTTCGAGTCGCCTCGCTCCGATCGGGCACGGGCACGGGCTCGCGCGCTTCGCGCGCTGGCACGGTCACTCCAAGACCGAGAGGTCAGGCGAGAGGAGCCGGCGGATAGCGGGCTCGTTCATGTTCTCCGAGGTGACCATCGTCGCGCCGGTGTCGATGCGCGGCTCGACGTCCTCGCCGCGCAGGCGCGAGACCGCCGCGCCGACCGCGAGCTCGCCCATGCGCTCGGGGCTCTGCAGCACGAGGCCGTGGACGTGGCCGCGCTCGAGCGCGGTCACCAGCGCCTCGTTGGCGTCGAAGCCGACCAGCTTGATCTGCCCCGCGCGGCTCGCGTCGGTGACCGCGCGGAGCATGCCGAAGGTCGTCGACTCGTTCGGCGTGAAGACGCCGTCGACGTCCGGGTGGCGCACGAGGAGGTTCTCCGCGGTCGCGTACGCCGTCTCGGTGGTCGCGCCGCCGTACTGGTTCTCCGAGACGATCTCGATCGCCGGGAAGCCCTCCGAGAGCTGCGCGAGGAAGCCCTCCTCGCGCTCCGAGGTCGACGCCGAGCCCTCCTGGTAGCGCATCATGATCACCCGCCCGCGCCCGTCGAGCAGCGCGCCGAGCCGCTCGGCGGCGAGCGCTCCGCCCGCGCGGTTGTCGGTGGCGACGTAGCTCGTGTAGCCGTCCCACTGAATCGCCGAGTCGAAGATGACGCCCGGGATGCCCTGCTGGGTGGCCTCGGTCGCCGCGGGGACGAGCGCGCGGTCGTCGAGCGGCGCGAGCACCATCGCGTCCACGCCGCGCGAGACCATGTCCTCGACGACGCGGATCTGCGCCGCGCGATCGTCCTCGCGCACCGGGCCCTGCCAGACGATGTCGACGTCGAGCGTGTCGGCCGAGCGCTGCGCCCCCGCGTGCACCGCGCGCCAGAACACGTGCGTCGTGCCCTTCGGGATCACCGCGACGGTGAGCCGCTCGGACGTGGGGTCGCTCGAGCCGCACTCGCAGGCCGAGAGGATGAGCGTGAAGAGGAGGATCGCGAGGGCGCGCATGCCGAGACGGGAGCGCGAACGGGGTGATCGTGTCAAGCGAGCGCGAGTTGCGATAGCGTCGGGGCCATGAGCAAGAAGGTGGCGATCTTCTGGCCCGGCGACGCGCGGGCCAAGCCGAACGAGCTGGCGCTGCCGAACGCCGAGGAGGCGACGGTGCAGCTCGAGCGCGCGCTCACGAAGCTCGGGCGCGCGCCCTATCGGGTGCCCGGCTTCCTCGCCAAGCCCCACGAGGCGATCGAGAAGCTCGGCCCGATCGACGATCCGATGATCGGCGTGTGCGTGCACTGGCTCTACGGGCCGCACACGACCGACGGCGTCGTCGGCAAGGACAACCCGCTGCTCCTCGCCAGCAACTTCTCGGGCCAGTGGCCGGGGCTCGTCGGCCTGCTCAACACGGCCGCTTGCCTCGAGAGCCTCGACCGTCCCTCGTCGCGCATCTGGACCGACGCGCCGGACTGGTCGCGCGACGAGCTCTTCATGGAGCGCCTCGACGAGTGGTGCTCGAGCGGGCGCATCCGCTACGGCGACGAGGAGCTCAGCCTCCATGCGCCGGTCACGCGCGAGGCGTCGCGGCGCGCCACCGAGGTCGCCGAGTCGTTCCGCAAGCGGCGCGCGCTGATCCTAATGCTCGGCGACACGTCGATGGGGATGATCAACGGCTACTTCGGCCCGCGCCTCCTGAACAAGCACGGCTTCACCGAGCACAAGATCGATCAGGCGTGGATCGTCGATCGTGGCCGGCGCATCGAGGAGGCGCGCATCGACGACGCCCTCGCGTTCGTGAAGGACCGCGGGCTCACCTTCCACTGGCGAGAGGACGGCGCCGAGGACTTCACCGAGGAGGCGACCCGCGAGCAGCTCCGCGACTACTTGGTCGTGCTCGACCTGCTCGGCGAGTTCAAGGCCGACTGTCTCGGCTGGCAGTACCAGCTCGGCCTAATCCCGCTGCGGCCGCCTTCGGATCTGGCGGAGGGCCTCTTCAACTCGAGCTGCCGCCCCGAGTCGAGCGGCGATCCCATCGCGTGCGCGACCGAGGCCGATCAGGGCAACGCCGTACCGATGGAGATGATGAAGCGCTTATTGAAGTCGAAGGGGCTGCACCCGGCGGTGATGTTCCACGACGTGCGCTGGGGCGCCGAGCACGACGGCCGCTTCCTGTGGGTGCTCCTGAACTCGGGCAGCTGCGGCGCCTACGCCTTCAACCACGATCCGGACACGCTGCGGGGCGCGCACACCTACCGCCAGCCCTCGCTCTACTTCCCGACCCCGGGCGGGACCTTCGCGGGCGAGAGCCTGCCGGGCGCGATGACCTGGGCGCGCGCGTACATCTCGGAGGGGCGGCTGTGGATGGACATCGGCAAGGGCGAGGTCGTGAAGCTCCCGCCTCAGGTGCGCGACGCGTGGTGGGAGGGCACCACTCGACAGTGGCCCTTCATGGCGGCCGATCTGGGGATCGGGCGCGACACCCTGATGGCGCACTACCTCTCGAACCACGTCGCGGTCGCGTACGGCGACATCTTCGAGGAGATGGTGGCGCTCTCTCGCGAGCTGGGCTTCGCCGTGCGGGTGCTGGGCGCCAAGTCATGAGGAAGCGAGCGTGAGCGAGCGGCTCTACCTCGGCGTCGACGTCGGCACGGAGAGCGCGCGGGCGGCGCTCTTCGATCGCGAGGGCATGCGGCGCGGCTTCGGCAGCGCGCCCTTCCCGATCTGGCGGCCGGCCGAGGACTTCGTCGAGCAGAGCTCGGACGCGATCTGGGAGGCGGTGATCGCGGCCGTGAGGGAGGCGCTGCGCGAGGCGGGCCCAGGCGATGTCTGCGGCGATGTTTGCGGCGTGGGCTTCGACGCGACCTGCTCGCTCGTGGCGCTCGACGCCGAGGATCGCCCGGTCAGCGTGAGCCCGAGCGGCGCGGACGCGCAGAACGTCATCGTGTGGATGGATCACCGCGCGCTCGATCAGACCGCGCGCATCAACGCGACGGAGCACGACGTGCTCCGCTACGTGGGCGGCGTGATGTCGCCGGAGATGGAGCCGCCGAAGCTCCTCTGGCTGAAGGAGCACCTGCCGGCGAGCTTTGCGCGGGCGGCGCGCTGCTTCGATCTGCCCGATTTCTTGGTCTACCAGGCGAGCGGCGCCGACGTCCGCTCGCTCTGCACGACGGTCTGCAAGTGGACCTACCGGGGCGACGAGGGGCGCTGGGACGACTCGTTCTTCCGCGCCATCGGCCTCGGCGAGCTCGTGGACGACGGGCACGCCCGCATCGGCCGCGACGTGCGCCCGATGGGCGAGCGGGCCGGCAACCTGAGCGAGCGCGCGGCGAGGGAGCTCGGGCTCCGCGCGGGCACGCCGGTCGCGGTGGCGATCATCGACGCGCACGCGGGCGGCCTCGGCCTGCTCGGCGCGCGCGCGGAGGGCGAGGCTGCGCCCGATCTCGAGACGCGCCTCGCGCTGATCGGCGGCACCTCGAGCTGCCACATGGCGGTGAGCGCCGAGCCGCGCTTCATCGAGGGCATCTGGGGCCCCTACTACTCCGCGATGGTGCCGGGCCTCTGGCTCACCGAGGGCGGCCAGTCGGCGACGGGCGCGCTGATCGATCACGTCATCCGCTCGCACGCGCGGTACGCCGAGCTCGAGGCGGACGCGCGCCATCGGAGCACGACGGTCTACGCGCTCCTGAACGAGCGGCTCGACGCGCTCGCCGCGAGCCTCGCGTTCCCTGCCGCGCTGAGCTCGGACCTGCACGTCATGCCGGACTTCCACGGCAACCGCAGCCCGCGCGCCGATCCCACCCTGCGCGGCATGATCAGCGGGCTCCGGCTGAGCGACTCCATCGACACGCTCGCCTTGATCTACCTCGCGACCGTGCAGGCCATCGCGCACGGCACCCGTCACATCGTCGACGCGATGAACGCCTCCGGCTACCGCATCGACACCCTCGTCGCGTGTGGAGGAGACACCAAGAACCCGCTCTTCCTGCGAGAGCACGCCGACGTGAGCCGCTGTCGCCTGCTCCTCCCGCGCGAGCGCGAGGCGGTCCTCCTGGGCGCCGCGATGCTCGGCGCGGTCGCGAGCGGCGACGTGCCCGATCTCGTCACCGCGATGGCCGCGATGAGCCGCGCCGACCGAACGATCGAGCCCGCGAGCGGTGAAGTCCGCGCGTACCACGAGCAGAAGCACCGCGTCTTCCACCGCATGCACGAGGATCAGCGCGCCTACCGCGCGCTGATGCAGGCCGCCCCTCCGTCGTGAGCGGAGCACGCGAACGCGAACGCGAACGCGCACGAGAACCAGAACGAGAACCAGAACGAGAACGCGCACGAGAACGCGAACGCGCACGGCGACGGCCACCGAGCGACAGCAACCGAGCGACGGCAACACCGACCGACGGCAACAAGCGACCACACCGACCGACGGCCGCGGAGATCATTGCCGTGCTCCGGCCGTGTCGGTCGGGCACCGGAGCCGCCGAGCGTGCGCGCGCGCTGCTTGGAGAGGCGGGGCGCGCAGCAGTCATGCCATGTGCACGCGCTGCTCACGACCTTCGCGCGAACGCGCGATGGTCGTGAGCGGGGCGTGCACGTGGCGTG
>JAEZBP010000029.1 GCA_023427125.1 Pseudomonadota bacterium
GCCATCCGGCGGGCCGTGCACGCGGCTCGCGAGCCGCCGGGAGATCGCCCGCCGGACGTCGGACGCGAGATCCGACGCGTTGACATAGAGCTTCGCTCGGGGCTCGGCGCTCCCGAGGTCCCACCCCGCGATGAGCGGCGCCCCTGCCTGGTCGGCCGCGTCGATCAGCAGGCACAGCTCGGGGTCGACGGGGAGCTCGAGCGCGTCCCAGAGCGCCATCGCGACCTCGACCGTCGCGCCCTCGATCATCACGCGCCTGCCCGACACCCGCGTGCCTTCTCCCCCGCGGACCGACGCCTCCCATTGGTCGGGACGCGCTCCGGCCGACTCGACGCTGCGGGTGAGTCGCGCCTCGAGATCGTCGCGCCGGCGCGAGCTGTCGTCGTCCTCGATCATGGCCGCCCCGGTCGCTCGCCCGACTCCGCCAGCGGGAGTTTGCCTTCCCACGCCGCTCCGCGAGGATGGTCTCGAGGGCGCGCGCGCGGCCATAGGAGTGGGATGTGGGCGTCGAGATCCATCGCAGCGCTAGCGACGCGCGCTCACGCGCATCAGCACCAATAGTGTATCCGGCTCCCGTCCCGCGAGCGCGCTAGGAACCCGCCCATCGTCCAGCGGTGCCGCCCGCCCTCGACGGGAGAGACACGGTGGAAGTGACGACCGGCGTCGAACACGAGCAGATCGCCGACCTGCGGTCGCGGCCGCGTCACGCCCTGCGACTCGACGTACGTCAGAGTCTCGGTGGAGCGTCGGTCCATCGACTCGAGCGCGCGCCCCGGCCCCTCGCCGTGGCGCAGGTGGAAGACGTTCAGCTCGCCGCCTCCCTCGGGCGTCGCGAGCGGCACGTAGAAGCTGAGCTGCGTCGACGGATCGAGCTGCTTGGCGAGCTCCTGCATCGGCGGGAAGCGCAGGGTCTCCCGCTCGCAGTGGACGTCGATCCCGCCTCCGGGCCGCAGCACGCGGACGGTGAAGGCGCCGTAGCTGCGGCCGGTCGCATCGCGCGCAGGCTCGACCGTCGCGCCGCCTGCGAGGGTGCCGAGGATCGAGGAGAGCTGCGCCTCGAAGCCCGGCGCGTGTCGCTCCACGGCGGCGCGCACGCGATCGCCTTGCGCGAAGTACTCGTCGCGGTCCGAGGAGACGACGAGCGCGCGCCCGTACTGCTGCCCCGGGTAGTGCTGCATCTCCGCGGGCGCGACGCCCGCGCGCCCCGAGGCGAGCGCGTGCTGCAGCGCTCCCATCGGCTCCCGCGCGAACGCGCCGCGAACGATGGCGCCTAGGCGCTCGCCCGCGAAGATGCTCGCGATCAGCTCGGGCCACTCGGCCAACCGTGCGGCGTCAACGTCTTGCAGGACCGGAGCGCTCAAGGTGCTGCCCAGCCTACCGCGTCGGAGTGGGGTGTGCTGTGCGATCTCGCCCGGGCGGCTGGATCCTCAGGAGACGATCGGCAGGTGGCGCGCGGCGATCGGAGCTCGGGCTCGCGAGGCGGCTTCACCAGCGACCGCGCCACGTGCAGCGCGGATCTCGGAGAGCCACTCGGGTCGAACACGGCGAGCCCACTCTGCGAACGCGTCGACCTCGCGCAGCACCTTCGCGACCTCGTCCTCATCCGCGTAGAAGTCGAGGCCCTCGTGGTCCTCGGGGTTCAGCGCCATCAGGCGGATCCGCAGGTGGCGCGCGCGCGCGAGCTCGCCGAACGCGATGAGCGTGTGCGCGGCCGCCGGCTGCACCACGAAGCTCGCGGTGATGCCGAACCAGCGGTGATGGCGCGCGCGGAACGCGATCAGCGCGTCGAGGTTCTGGAGGACCTGGGACAGAGGGGCGCCGCGCTGCACCCGCTCGTGCACTTCCTCCGTGCCCGCGTTCAAGCTGACGGTGACGTCGCCGAGCGTGCATCGCTCCATGCGCTCCAGCACCGCGGGCGTGAGGAGCGAGCCGTTGGTGACGAAGTCGATCGCGCAGTCGGGGTACTTCGCGACGTCGAACTCGCGGAGGAAGCGCATCGTCGACGGATTCGCGAGCGGCTCACCGCCGAGCAGCGTCAGGGTCTGCAGGGTCGGCAGCAGCTCGGGCAGCTCCTCCCAGATCGACTCGGGCAGCTCCCGGCGCGGCGTGCGGCCGTGGACGCACATGATGCAGTTGAAGTTGCAGTAGGTGCTCGGGCAGATGGCGAGCCGAAGCGGCTTGGCGCGCACGAGCTCGCGCCGCTCGGCGATGTCCTCGGCGAGCAGGAGCTGGTTCTCGACGAAGCGCTCGGAGCCGGCCTGGATCCGGAGGCGCTCTTCTCGGAAGCGCTGATCGTGGAGCGGCGAGCAGAGAGGCTGGCAGAGCGCCGCGTGGTCGGCGCCGGCCATCTGCCGGCGCGCGAGCTGGTACCCCGGTCCATTCCAGACCTCGGTCAGCGTCGCGTCGCTCACGTCGCCGCGGGTGCCGATCGTCCAGGTGGTGCAGCACTGCCGCACGAGACCGTCGGGATCGACGACCTCCATCGTCGTCCAAGGGGTCGTGCAGATCACCGCCGGCGCGCGCCGCTTCCTCGTGATCGCGAGCGGGACGTCCGTGTGCGTCGCGCGCTCCTGCATCCAGGGCAAGACCGGGTCGACGATCGGCTGCGCTCGCTCGGCGTCCTCGTCCCGGAGCGCTCCGCGATCGGCGAAGAGGCAGCGAGTCGCGAGGGCACACTCGCCGCACGCAGGGAGGATCGAGTTCGGTGCTCGGCGCACCTCGGCGGCCACCGTGGTGCGGAACGCCGCCGGTCGC
>JAEZBP010000313.1 GCA_023427125.1 Pseudomonadota bacterium
ACCACCGGCAGCGCGACCGCCGAGGCGTCGGCGCCCACGCACACGGTCCGCCGGCCCGCGCGCAGATCCGCGGCGAGCGCGTCGGCCTGCTGCGCGAGCCGCTCGCCGCCGGGCGTCATGTGCCGCACGTCGAGCCCGAGCTCGGCGGCCACCCGGACGAGCTCGCTCGGATCGTCGATCACCGCGAGCAGCACCGTCGCGCGGTGGTGCGTCGCGAGGTGCGCGACGTCCTCCTGCAGATCGAGCCCGCTCCCGGGCCACGCGGCGCAGCCGAGCCGCCCCGGGCCCTCCGCGTCGGCCCCCCTCCCCGCGCGCCGCGCGCTCTTCTCGCGCGGCCCTCCGCGCGGGCCCGGCGCGCTCACGCCTCCCAGGAGATCGAGCTGGCGGTGTTCATCACGGTCGCTCATGGCCGCCGCCTATCCCCCGCCCGCCCCCCGCGACAATCTCGTTTCGAGGGGCTCGCGGCCGCTTTGCCATGAAGGCGCCGCGGACTACAGTGCGACCGCCCATGGCCGCGAGAGGCGACTATTACGAGATCCTCGGGGTGAGCCGCAGCGCCACCACCGACGAGATCAAGCGCGCGTTCCGCAAGCTCGCGATGGAGTGCCACCCCGACCGCAACCCCGGCGACGCGGAGGCCGAGGCGCGCTTCAAGGAGCTGAGCGAGGCCTACTCGATCCTGAGCGACGACGAGAAGCGCCGGCGCTACGACCGGATGGGGCACGCGGCCTTCCAGGCGGGTCGCGGCGACAACCCCTACGAGAAGGTCGACTTCGGCTCGGTCAGCGAGATCCTCGAGGGGCTGCTCGGCGGCGTCTTCGGCGGCCGGCGGCAGCGGGCCGGCGGCGACATCGAGGTGGAGCTCGAGATCAGCTTCGAGGAGTCGGCGCTCGGCGCGGAGAAGCCGATCCACATCGCGCGGCGGACGGCGTGCGAGGCGTGCAGCGGCAGCGGCGCGGCGCCGGGCACCAAGGTCGGTCGCTGCGCGGCCTGCCAGGGCAAGGGCGAGGTCCGCTATCAGCGCGGCTTCTTCAGCGTCTCGCGCCCCTGCGCGACCTGCGGCGGCACCGGCAAGCGCATCGAGAAGCCCTGCGCCACCTGCGCGGGCGACGGCGTGGTGCCGAAGACCGAGGAGATGACGGTCAAGGTCCCGGCCGGGGTGGAGGACGGCTCGATCCGCACCGTGAAGGGCGCCGGCGAGCCGGGCCGCGGCGCGCCGGGCGACCTGCACGTGCGCATCAAGGTGCTGCCTCACCCGCTCTTCACGCGCGAGGGCGCCGACGTCCACGTGACGGTGCCGGTGAGCTTCCCCGAGGCGGTCCTCGGCGCGCAGATCGACGTGCCGACGCTCGAGGGCAAGGTGAAGATGCGCATCCCGGCCGGCACCCAGTCCGGCAAGGTCTTCCGGCTCCGCGGCAAGGGCATCCCGGTGCTCGGCGGCTACGGCAAGGGCGACCAGCTCGTGAAGGTCGTCGTCGAGGTGCCCGAGAAGATCAGCAAGAAGCAGCGCCAGCTGATCGCGGAGCTCGCCGCCGAGATGGGCGAAGAGGTGCACCCGCAGCAGAAGAGCTTCCTCGAGAAGCTGCGCTCGCTCTTCGATTGACCCGCTCAGCCCTCGTCGATGCGGCGGAGCTTCTTCCACAGGGTCGAGCGCGAGACGCCGAGCAGCTCGGCCGCCTTGCTCTTGTTGCCCGCCGTGTGGGCGAGGGTCGCCTCGATGTGGCGGCGCTCGGCGTCGTCGGCGGCGGCGCGCGCGACCTGCTCGAGGGTGCGGGGCTCGAACACCGGCTCGTGCACCACCGGGGCCGGCTCGCTCGGCTCGCGGCGGGGACCGAGCACGCCGTCGATCGTCTCGCTGGTCACCACGTCGTCGTCGACGAGGATGGCGATGCGCTCGACGACGTTGCGGAGCTCGCGCACGTTGCCGGGCCACGGGTGGCGCTCGAGCGCGCGGATGGCCGACGCCTCGAAGCGCGAGGGCCCGCGCCCGCGCTGCCGCCGCACCCGCGCGAGCATCGATCGCGCGAGCGCGCCGATGTCCTCGGTCCGATCGCGCAGCGGCGGCACGCGGATCACCATCGACGTGAGCCGGTAGTAGAGGTCGGCGCGCAGGCGCCCGGCCTCGACCTCGCCCTCCGGATCGCGGTTGGTCGCGGCGAGGATGCGCACGTCGCTCGTCGACTCGCGGCGCGCCCCGACCGGATAGTACGAGCGCGTCTCGATGACGCGCAGGAGCTTGGCCTGCACCTCCGGCCGCAGCTCCGCGATCTCGTCGAGCAGGAGCGTGCCTCCGTCGGCGACCGCGAAGAAGCCGCTCCGATCCTGGCGCGCGTCGGTGAAGGCGCCGCGCACCGCGCCGAAGAGCTCGGCCTCGATCATCGTGTCGGGGATCGCCGCGACGTTGATGCGCACGAAGGGGCCATCGTTGCGGGTGGAGAGCCGGTGGATGTACGCCGCTACGATCTCCTTGCCCGCGCCGCTCTCGCCGACGATGAGCGCGGCCGAGTCGCTGCTCGCGCAGCGCCGCGCGAGGTCCAAGGTCGCTCGCATCGCGGGCGACGTCGCGGTGCCCTCCGGATCCGGATCGGCGACGGCCTCACGCTGGAGCAGGCTCACGCGCCGCTTGAGCCGCGTCGTCTCCACCACCCGATCGAGCACGTGCTGGAGCGCCTTCATCGTCAGCGGCTTGTTCACGTAGTCGGCCGCCCCCGCGCGCATGGCGTCGACCGCCGTCGCGAGGACGGTGTCTCCCGTCACCACGATGACCGGCGGCGCGTCGCCGGCGCCGATCTGCTTCAGGAGCTCGAGCCCGCTCATGCCGGGCAGGTGCAGATCGGTCACCACCACGTCGACGAGCTCCCGCCCGAGCGCCTCGACCGCGTCCTCGGCGCTCGAGACGCTCGAGACGTGGTGGCCGGCGCGGGAGAGGTACTCCTCCATCATGCGCGCCTCGAAGGGGTCGTCCTCGACGATCAGTACCGTGGGCACTGCGCGGGATGCTACCAGAGAGCGGAAGGGCATCGATGCGCTCGCTCGGGCTATGTTCCGGCCCGTGAGCTCCGAGCGGCGGCCGACGCGCGACGAAGAGGAGGCGATCCGGGCGGCGCTGCCGCGCCTCGGTGGGCACCTCTCGGGCGCCGTGGCCAGCGTGCTCCTCGATCACCGCGGCTGCGTCCTCGATGCAGGCGTGGTCCTCGACGAGACCCCGGAGCTCTTTCTCCGCCCGCTGCCCCGCTGCGATCGGGAAGGGCTCGACGTCTGGGTGACGCTCCTCGCGCGGCGCCGGGCGCAGCTCATCCACGACGTGAGCGGCACCGCGACGGGCGTGCTCGCGGCGCTCGAGACCGTCCTCGTGTACGAGCCGATCCCCGAGAGCAGCCGCTCGCTGCTCGAGGAGACGAGGGCGGGGATCTTGCGGATGACGGGCATGCTCGTCGACGTGAGCGCGCACCTCGGCGGACCGACGAACATGGTCGGCGGCAGGCTCGACCGGCTGCTCCGAGAGCTGACCGCAAAGGCCGCGGCGAGCCTCGACCCGAGCGGCGATCGGCTCGCGCTCGACCTCCGCGCAGCGCCGGTGGAGGCCCGGCTCGACGCGGAGGTGATCGAAGGCGCCCTCGGCGTCCTGATGGAGAACGCGTGGCGGCACCGGCGGGGCCAGATCGTAGGGATGCGGGTGGAGGCCACGGTCGAGGAGGGGCTCCTCGCGCTGCAGGTCGCGGACGACGGTCGTGGCCGCGACCCCCCCGCCCCGCGCCCGGGCGGCGCGCGCGG
>JAEZBP010000114.1 GCA_023427125.1 Pseudomonadota bacterium
ACGCGGCGGTGGCCGACGCGGCGACCGACGACGCGGGCGTCGACGCGGGCGAGGGCATCCCGATCTACGGCGGAGTCTTCCCCGATCCGCGCAAGCGCGCGGTGGTCTGACTGAGGCTGGGCCTCCGTCACACGCGGTCGACCTGCGCACCGCGCCCGAGGACCCAGCGCCTCGTTGATCGCTTCGGGCGTGAAGCCCCGGTCGAGCAAGTGACGCGAGGCGTCCGCGATATCGCGATGGTGGTTCACGGTTGTTGCTCCGACCGCGAGCGAACGACCAACCGTAACGGGACGGTTCCCCGTACGGGATGGGCCCATCGCCGATCAACACGGAGCGGCGCGCCGAGGCGCGGATCGTGGGTGCGAGTTGATCTCGCGCAACCAAGCTAGGCTGAGCTGAGCTCGGCGTCGCCGTAAGCCGGCGATCAAGCGACAGGCCTTGAGCGAAGCGACGCGAAGAACGCGACCATCGCCTCGGCGCCGACGGGATCGAAGTCGCCGCCGAAGGTGTGCGCGACGGCCTCCGCCAGCTCGTCTCGCCGGTGCATGAGGTGATCGATGCCGGCGAAGGATCGGAAGGTCGGCCGCCGCGCGGCGGCGACCACCGAGGCGGCGTCTTCCTCACGGGTGATCCAGTCGAGCTCGCCGCGCATGACGAGCAGCGGCCCTTCGTAGCGCGCGCACTCCGCGGCGACGTCGCGCGCCTGGAGCTGCTGGAAGAAGCGGGCGAGCCGTCCGTGCGCGCGGCCTCCTTCGAAGTCGCCGCCCGCCACGCGCAGCTCGGGCTCTCGGGCGAGCACATCGCGCGGGAGCTCGCCACGCAGGAGCACCGCCTCGCTCAAGCGGCGGCGCAGCGCGAGGAAGCGCGAGAGCGCCGGCTCCTTCATCCCCGTGAGCATCCGCTGGCGTCGCACGCTCGCCATCATCGCCTCGTGCCAGTCGAGGCTCGTCGCGCCCCACACCGCCGCCGCGGCCGGCCGGAGCTCGTGCGCGAGCAGCTGCACCAGCGTGCCGCCGAGGCTGCGCCCGAAGAGGTAGACGCGATCGCGATCGACGGCGGGGTGAGCGAGCAGGTGCGCGTGGGCGGCGCGGCACCAGCCGAGCTCGGTCTCGAGATCGGTGTCGATGCACGGCGGCCCACCGCTGTCGCCGAGGCCGCTGCGATCGACGCGCAGCGTGGCGTGCCCGAGGCGGGTCAGCGCCTGCACGAGCTTGAGCGTCGGGTGCCAGAGCTCCTGCACGTGCTCCTCGGAGAGCCAGTTCGCGCTCGGCTGAAGCCAGATCAGCGGGAAGGGGCCGGGCCCCTCTTCCGGGAAGGTCCAGATGGATCGCAGCGCGTAGTCACCGCAGTCGACCTCGCCGAGCTCCACGCGGCCGTGGGGCATCGGCTCGGTCGGCAGCGCCTCGAGCGTCAGCTCGAGCGAGAGGCTGTCGCGGAATCGCCGCTCGCCCTCCGAACGCCGAGCGCCCGCCTGCGCACGCAACGGCGCGCGCCAGCCAACCGAGCCGAGCTCGAGCGTGCACACGTGGCCGACCGGCAGGCGCCGGACGAGATCGCGGACGCCGTCGAGATCGTCGGTCGGGCGGCCGTCGATCGCGAGGAGGCGCGCGCCGACCGGCACGCGACCGGCGAGCGGGCTCTGGGGCGGGAGATCCATCACCACGAGGCCGGGCGCGCCGTCCTCGGGCAGCGCGAGGTCGAGCCCGAGATGGGGCCGCCGCAGCAGCACGTCAGTCGCGATCGGGCCCGTGCACGACCGCCTCGACGTTGTTTCCGTCGGGGTCGAGCAGGAACGCGCCGTAGTAGCCGGGGTGGTACTGCGGGCGCGGGCCGGGCGCGCCGTTGTCCTTGCCGCCCGCCTCGAGCCCGGCGCGATGGAACGCGTCGACCTCGGCGCGCTTGCGCGCGACGAACGCGATGTGCCGCGGCGTGGCCTCCTCGCGCGCCTCGTAGATCCAGTAGATCGGCCGGCCCTTCGGTCCGTAGGCGCACATCCGCTGCGTCGGCCAGTCGGGGCTCCAGCTGGCCACCCTGTCCATCTGCCGGACGTAGCCGAGCCCCGGCAGCACCGCGTCGTAGAAGCGGATCGTCGCGTCGTAGTCGGTCGCGTAGGTGCTTACGTGGTCGATCATCCTCTCCTCCGTCGCCGACTCTACCCGCCATCGCACGCACTCGGGAACCGGCGCGAGGGCCGACCTGGACGGCGGCGCGCGGTGCAGTGGATGCTCCCTGCAGCATGCGCAAGTGGTTGTGGAGCCTGTTCGGGATCACGGTCGAGGTCGAGCGCCTGGGCCCGGACCCGCTCGCGGTCCGCGCGATGAACCGGCTGCTGCTGGCGCTCGGCCGTGAGGCGGGGGCGTGGATCAGGGTGCGCTCGGGCGCCACGCGAGAGCTGTCGATCGCGCAGGGCGGCGAGCTGCAGCGCTACGGCGACGCGGCGTCGGTCGTCGCGCTCGCGCTGCCCGAAGATGATCCGGAGCACGACGAGGGCTCCGACGACCTCTTCGAGCGGATGGGCGATCGGCTCGAGGAGATGGCCGACCTCCGCGCGCTCGACCCGACCCTCGCCGTCGACGGCACGTTCGAGGTGATCGAGCACGGGACCAAGGATGAGCGGTGCTTCGCGCGCTTCTCGGTCGCGCGCAGCAGCGACGGCGCGACGCGGATCGTCACGGTGAGGGTCACCAAGCCGTTCCCGTGAGTGAGCTGGCGCGCGACAAGTCTCTCTCTCATTCCGGCTCGCTCGGGATGGGCGACAGGCAGGGCAGGGGCACACCGGCGTCGGACATCGTGCCCACATCGTCACCCGCGCCGGCATCGTCGGGCGTCGCTCCCGCGTCGTCGGCGCGGCCCGCGTC
>JAEZBP010000129.1 GCA_023427125.1 Pseudomonadota bacterium
GCTCAGCGCCGCTCCGACGAGGACGCGGGTGACGACCGCGAGGGCCTGCTCGGCCGAGGTGTCGGGCAGCAGGAGCTCGATCTCGTCTGGCGCGTAGGTCGCCCCGACGTCGCCGGCTCGGAAGTAGGTCAGCGCGGCCTCGAGCAGCCTCGCGCCCTCGCCGCTCTTTGCCCTCGCCATCACCAGGGCGGTCGGCCGGCCTCGCCGCGCGGCCCGCGCGAGCTCCTCGCCGAGCCGCTCGCGGAACTCGTGGTGGGTCAGCGCGCGCCGGCCGCTCACGTGCGCGTGGCTGGCGAGCCCGACCACCATCCTCGCCTCGCCGACGCTCAGCTCGTCACCGGGCCGCAGCAGCGCCCGCGCCTGTAGGCGCTTGCCGTTGATGTAGATGGGCGGGTTCTTCGCGGTCCGCTCGAGGCTCAGCTGCTCGCCGTCCCAGCGCACCGTCCCCTGCGATCGGGCGAGCGCCTCGATGCGGACCACCGAGTCGGCCCCCGGCCCGACGAGGGGCGCCTCGCCTCGCGCGAGGTCCACGACCCACGAGCGGTCTCCGTATCGCACGGCCACGAAGGCCTGTCCTCGTGGGATCGAAGCTCCCTCGATGTCGCTGCTCCCTGCACCCATCGCGCGGGAGTATGCCCCAGCCGTCCGCCGCGCACATCCGCCATGGGAAGGCCCGGAATCCGCCCGAATCCATCGACCCACGTGATATGCTCCGCGCCGATGGCTATCGCCCCGCGCTCGGCGGACGAGCTCCTCCGCGACGTCCCTGTCCTCCGTGACCTTCCTCCGCAGGATCTGCATGCCCTGGTCGAGGGAAACGAGGTCCGAAAGGCGGTCAAGGGCGCGCCGCTCTTCAGTGAGGGTCAGCCCGCCGAGGGCCTCTTCGTGGTGCGCACGGGGGAGGTGAAGCTCACCAAGAGCGGCCGCGACGGGCGCGAGCAGATCATCTACCTCGCGCGGCCTGGCCGGCCGATCGTGGAGGGGATCCGCTTCGACGGCGGGACCTACCCGGCGACCGCGGTCGCGATGCGCACGGCGAGCGTGGTCCTCATCACCAACGAGCACATCGCGGAGCTCGGCGAGCGGCGGCCCCTCATCTTCCGGGCGATCATCGATCTGCTCGCCAAGCGCGAGGCCAAGACGCTGAAGCTGGTCAGCGATCTCTCGCTGCGCACCGTCCCCTCGCGGCTCGCGTCCTTCCTCTGCACGCTGGTGGCGGCGCGGGAGTCGCGCGGGGAGGACGTGCGCAACCTCGTCCGCGATCTCACGACCGAGACCGTGGCCGGCCGCCTCGGCACGGTCCGCGAGGAGATCTCGCGGGGCCTCGCGCTGCTCGAGCGCGAGGGGGCGCTGAAGGTCACGCCGGACCTGATCGAGGTCGTCGATCTCGGCAAGCTCGAGTCGATCGCCTACGGCCGCAAGAAGGGCGTGGAGCACGCCTGATCCCGTGGCGGGCGGGCGCTTCTGGCTTCCCTCGATCCTCCTCTCGGCCACCGCGCTCGCGTTGGTCGCCGGCCTGGCGCCCCTCGTCCCGCTGAGCGGCGACCTCGGGGTGATGGTCGCGGCCGCGCTCGCGTTCGGCTGCGTCGGCGCGGAGGTCCTCCTCGCGAGCGCCGCGGCGCCTCGCTTCCCGCGCCGGGCGCTCCTCCTGCTCTTCGTGCCGCTCTCGGCGCTCGTCGCGCTCGCCCTCCTCGGTCAGGCGGTGCCGGCGGTGATCGCCGCGATGGTCGTGACCACGTGCCTCCTCGGCGCCGGCACGCTGATCGGCGCCAAGGTCGGCGCGGCGATCGAGCGCCCCGGGCACCTGCTGGTCGTCGCGATCGTCTCGGCGCTCGTCGACGCCTTCAGCGTCCTCCACCCGCGCGGGCCGACCGCGCAGCTCATCGAGATCGAGTCGGCGGTCGCGATCCTGGTCCTCCCGTGGCCGATCTTGGGCACCTCGCGCATCGCCCCGGTGCTCGGCGTGGGCGACATCGTCTTCGCCGCCCTCTACGTGGCGGCCTGCCGCCGGCACGCCCTCGCGATCCCCCGCACGGTGATCGCCCTCGCGATCGGGCTCGGCCTCACGTTCGCCGCCGCCGTCGCCGCGGCGCGCGGCGTGCCGGCGCTCCCCCTGATGGGCGCCGCCGTGGTGATCGCCCACCCCGAGGCGCGGCGCCTCCCGCCCGAGGATCGCGCCAAGGCCCTCGGCGGCGTCCTGGCCCTCACCGTCCTCTTCGCCGTCCTCTTCGTGTTGCGTTGAGCTGTGTTGGTTGCGCGCGCGACCGCCTCTGATCTCCCGCTCTCAGCGCGAGGTGAGCGGGAGCGCGAGATCCCACGAGCGCCGATCCCAAGGGACGGCCAGCTCGCGGTACTCCGGCCGCAGCTCGTGGAGATCGACCAGGCGGGGAGGGCGCGCGACCTCCCGCGGCTGCTCGAGCATCCGGCCGCCCGCCGTGAGCTGATGGACCAGGGGCTGGGCGAGCACGCGGCGGTAGGCGTCGGGCGCGCAGCCCGGGAACCACTGCGCGAGGCCGAGGGTGGCCGCGTCGGGCGACGCGTCGAGGAGGGCGCGCTGGGTACGGCTACGCCGCGTCGGCAGCTCGAGCTCGATCGACGCGAGCTCGTCGAGCGAGTGATCGCGCTGGGGGTAGTCGACGGTCAGGAGATCGATGTCGCCGCTCACGATCGCGCCGCAGGACGCGAGCCAGTAGCTCTCGAGCCCATCGATCCATGCGGAGAACGCGACCACCCGGCGCAGCTCGTCGATCACGATCGCGGGCGTGCGGGCGCCGAGCAGCTCGCCGAGCCCGACCGTCGTCGCCTCGTGCGCGACGATCGGGTGGTATGGAGGGCACGTCCCGAACGCCGCCCAGCGAAGCCCCGCCGCTCGCGCCTCGTCGTGCGGGAGCATCTGCACGAAGACGTCGGGCAGGACGCGCTGATAGTGCCCGATCGCCGGCCGCAGCGCGCGCGCCAGCACCCGCAGCGTCAGCGCATCGTCCGGCGCAGGATCGACCCCGAAGAAGACCCGCCTCACCGTCATCGACTCCCCCTCCGCCGGTGGTCTAGCTAGCTATCACATTGGCGTCAGGAGGCCCAGCTCGAGATCGTCGCGAAGGCGTTGAACGAGACGTGGAGGAGGATCGGCGCGAGGAGCCCGCGCGAGCGCAGCCTCGCCCAGCCGAGCAGCGCGCCGAGGACGAGCGGGCCGATCAGCATCACGCCGTGGGAGACGTGGAGCAGCCCGAAGAGGAGCGCGCCGAGGTAGATCGCGGTGAAGGGCGGGAGGCTGCGGCCGAGGTGCGGCAGGAGGAGGCCGCGGAAGAGGACCTCCTCGGCGATCGGCGCGAGCACCACGGCCGACAGGAAGACCAGCGCGGCGGTCCAGGGATCGGCGGTGGGGCCGAGCAGGCTCTCCAGCATCGGCGAGACCTCCCCGACGCCGAGCTGCCGCGCCGCGAAGAGGAGCGGGATGGAGAGGAGAGCGACCCGCGGCATCCACGCGAGCGCGTAGAGGATCGCGACGGAGTAGGTGCGCGCGACCGGCCAGCGCTCGCGCTCGTCGTGGAAGTCGGCCTCGCGGCCGGAGGGGCGGCGGCGCGCGAGGGCGAGCCAGAGGAGCGCGATCGCCGTCAGCGCGACCTCGCCGATCGCGAGGCCGGCCGCGCTCGCGCGCAGGCCCTCGCCGCCCGCCAGCGTGCAGCCGAGCCAGGTGCCGGCGCTTCCGACGACGCTCGCGAGCAGCAGCACCGCGAAGAAGGGCACCCAGAACGTCCACTGCCGCACGCCGCGGCGGTGGCCGATCGCGGCGAGCACGATCACCATCAGGAGGAAGGCCGCGTAGGGCGCCAGCTCCCAGGCCGGCCCCGAGCTCGCGCCAGCTCCTGTGAAGGGCGGCTCACAAGCCTCGGCGCTGCGCACGACGGTGGGAGGCGGCAGATCGGCGCGGGGGGTGACCTCGAGCGCGAGCGTCTGACCCTCTCGCTCGATCGCCAGCGCCACCGGCTGGCCGGGCGCGAGCGCGCGCACCAGCGCCGCGGCGTCCTCGACCGGCGCGCCGCCGGCGGTGAGGATCCGATCGCCGGGGGCGATCCCGGCCTCGGCCGCGGGGGAGCCCTCCATCACCTCGCGGACCCGCACGCCCGCCTCGCTGTCGGGCTCCTCCAGGACGACGCCGACGCGCGGCGGCTCGGCCGGCGGAGCGAGCGCCTCCGACATCCCGGTCAGGCTCGCGAGCACGACCGCGGCGGCGACGAAGGTGTCGACGATGGCGAGCCCCACGAGCCGCCGCGCCCAGCGGCGCTGGACGGCGGGCTGATCGGACGCGGCGCGCAGGTTGGTGATGGCCAGCCACCACACGATCGGCAGCGTGACGACCGGGAGCAGGATGGCAGCGAGCCCCAGGTGGAAGCCGATCTCGGCCTGTGTGCGTCCCGTCGCCATCACCGACGGAGGCTAGCCCCGAGGAGATGGTCCTTGCATCGCGATGGCGATGGTTTAGGTTCCATCGCGTCCCTCGCCGCCAGGCGCGGGGCGATCTGACAACCGAATCGGGGGTGTAACGGTATCGACGGGGGTAGAAAGCCCTCGTGGCGTGTCGCCGGACCTAGTAACGGCGTCAAAAACATCTGGGAACCCACAAGTGCGAACGACAACGCGCTTGCTCTCGCGGCCTGAAATAAGCCGATAGAGAGTCGTCGAAGGACGGAGCCCGCCAGCGCTCCGCCGGAGGCGTCATCGAGCTGGCTGGCTCTCACTCACGCGGCCCGGGGTGAGGGCGAGATCTTGGGACGATGGTGATTGAGGAAGCCTGCTCGTAGGCGTCCTCTCTTGCGACATCAAAATACGAGCTACGCACGTAGAAGCGAGGTCGTGGACCGCTTCCGGACTCGGGTTCGACTCCCGACACCTCCAGCGCTCGCGCCCCGGACGTCATCGACGCCCGGGGCGTTCGTGCGTCTGGCGCGGAGAATACGCGCTCCTTGCGCCTCCCTACCGGCGGCCGCCATGCTCTCGGTGTGCAGTACGGTGTCGAGTTGCAGCCTCGCCGGGAGGTGAACGTCGTGAAGCTCCGGAGCGCGATCGACTTCAGGCCCCCGCCGTGCGCCACGCGGCCCTCGCGGCGCACGAGCAGCTCGCGCGGCTCGGGATCCGTCACTGCTTCGTCGGAGGGCTGGCGGTGGGAGCGCACGGCTACGTGCGCGCCACCGACGATGTGGACTTCTTGGTCGAGGAGGACGCGTTCGAGGAGCACGTCGGCGGCCTCGTCACCTTCCGGCCCGGCGTCCCGGTGCACGTGGGCGGCGTCAGCGTCGCCTATCTGACCGCCGCGAAGCTCGGCGACGTCGCGCGCGCCGCGCTCCATGCGCCCGAGATCAGCGATGGCTTGCCTGTCGTCGCGATCGAGGCGCTGATCTACATGAAGCTGATCGCGCATCGCATGCGTGACCGCGCCGACGTGACGGAGCTCCTCAAGCGTGGCGCCGACGTCGGCCGCGTCCGTGAGTGGCTCGAGCGCAACGCGCCGGATCTGGTCGATCGCTTCGACGCCCTCGCCGGCCAAGCCGCCCGCGAGGAGTGAGGCGGTCGCGAAACGCCGCTCGCCCTCGGAACGCCGAGCGGGGCGCTCGTTGCTCGGCCGGACATCGGGGACAGCAAGCGCCGACCGGACTAAAGGGGCGCGCCGCTCGGCCGCGTGCGCGAATGCGCGCGCCAGCAAGCAGAGCCGTGCCATGCTCCGCGCGTGAACGACGTGGACTTCTCGATCGCGAGCGCCGTCGCGCGGATCGGCGAGGGGCGCTTTCGCGCGAGCGTGCCCGATGGATGGCAGCAGGGAAGGGGAGCGTTCGGCGGGCTCGGGATCGGCATCGCCATCCGAGCGATGGAGGGCGTCGAGGGCGAGCGGCCGCTGCGGGCGCTGACCGCCGAGCTGCCGGGGCCGCTGATGCCGGGCGAGGTGGAGGTCGAGGTCGCTTCGCTCCGCCGCGGGAGCGGGATGACGACGCTCGAGGCGAAGATCGTGCAAGACGGCGAGGCCAAGGTGCGCGCGAGCGGCGTCTTCGGGCAGGCGCGGGTCGAGCACGCGCTGGGGGCGCCGATCGCCATCCCCGACTGGCGCGAGGTCGCGCCCATCCCCGCGGGGATGATGGGGCCCTCGTTCTCGCGCTTCTTCGAGTATCGGGTCACCGGCCCCGCGCCCTTCACCAGCGGCCCCGACGCGATCGTCGAGGGCTTCACCCGGCCCCTCGGGAACGCGCCCTTCGGGGCCGCCGAGGTCGCCGCGATGGCCGACGCCTACTGGCCGGCGCTCTTCAGCACGATGAGCGCTCCCCGGCCGATGGCGACCGTGACCTACACGCTCCAGCTCACCGCCCAGGCGCACGCGCTCGACCCGAAGGCGCCGCTCTTCTTCCGCTCGCGCGTGCTCGGCGCCGAAGGCGGCTTCGTCTCGGAGCTCCGCGAGCTCTTCGACGCGTCGGGCGCGCTCGTCGCGATCAACCCGCAGACTTTCGTCATCATCAAGTAGGTTCGACACACGTGACCCGAGGATCTGCCCCCGAGCTCACCGTGCGCGCGGCCCTGACCGGGACGCTGCTCGGCGCCGTGCTCTCCCTCTGCAACATCTACAGCGGCCTCAAGATCGGTTGGGGCTTCAACATGTCGATCACCGCCGCGCTCCTCGCGTTCGGGTTCTGGCGGGCGGCGCGGGTCGCGGGCGCGCCGGCGTTCGGCAAGCTCGAGAACAACATCAACCAGACGGCGGCGAGCGCGGGCGCATCGATCTCGAGCGCCGGGCTCGTCTCGGCGATCCCCGCGATGACGATGCTGACCGGGCGCACGCTCGGCTTCGTCGAGCTGGCCAGCTGGACCTTCCTGATCAGCATGGTCGGCGTGCTCGTCGGGATCGGCATGCGCCGCCAGATGATCGAGGTCGATCGGCTGCCCTTCGCCAACGGCATCGCGTCCGCCGAGACGCTCGATCGCATGTACAGCTCGGGCGAGGAGGCGATCCGCAAGGTGCTCGCGCTGCTCGGCGCCGGCGTGCTCGCCGCAGCGTGGAAGACCGTCGTGCACTTCGCGCCGATCCGCCACCTCGCGCTGCCGGGCGCCTTCAACGCGGGCGCGCGGGTCGTGACGCCGATGAACCTCACCGTCGCGATCGATCCGTCGCCGCTGATGATCGCCGTGGGCTCGCTCGGATCGCTGCGGACCGGTGTCAGCATGCTGGCCGGCGCGGTGTGCGCGTGGCTCGTGCTCGGCCCGCTGGCGCTCTCGAGCGGCTGGGTCGAGCTCGGCGAGGTGAGCGCGAGCGGCCCCTGGTTCAAGGAGCTCGTGACCTGGCTGCTCTGGCCCGGCGTCGCGATGATGGTGGTCGGCTCGCTCGTCTCGGTGGCGTTGTCGTGGCGCAGCATCGCGCGGACCGTCACGGGAGGGAGCGCGAGCGAGAGCGAGAGCCCGAGCGGCGAGGCGAGCCCTGCGAGCGACGTGGTCCCTCGGCGCACGTACTACGCGCTCGCGCTCGTCGTCGTGGCGCTGGTGGCGATAGGTCAGGTGGTCCTCTTCGACATCGCCTGGTGGGCGGCCATCCTCGCCGTGCTCCTCACGTGGGTGCTGGCGGCGGTCGCGGGGCGGGTCTCGGGCGAGACGTCGCTCACCCCGGTCGGCGCGATGGGGAAGGTCACGCAGCTCGTCTTCGGCCTGCTCGTCCCCGCCAACCCCACCGCCAACCTGATGAGCGCGAACGTGACGGGGGGCGCCGCCTCGCAGAGCGCCGACCTCCTCCACGATCTCAAGGCCGGCACGCTGCTCGGCGCCTCGCCGCGCCGTCAGGCCATCGCGCAGTCGTGCGGCATCGTCGGCGGCGCGCTCGCCGGGAGCGCCGCGTACCTCGTGCTGCTGCCCGATCCGGCGTCGCAGATCGGCACCGCCGAGTGGCCGGGCCCGGCGGTGATCACGTGGCGCGCGGTGGCCGAGGTCTTCGCCGGCGGGATCTCCGCGATGCCGCCCTACGCGCTCGAGGCGATGGTCGCCGGCGGCGTGCTCGGCGCGCTGCTCACGGTGCTCGAGAAGACCCTGCCCGAGCGGGCCCGCGCCTTCGTGCCGAGCCCGGCGGCGTTCGGGCTCGGCTTCGTCGTGCAGGGCTGGTACGCGGTCTCGCTCTTCCTCGGCGCGCTGATCGGCTGGCTCCTCCGGCGCTACGCGAAGGTCTGGTCCGAGCGCTTCCTGACGCCGATCGCCGCCGGCGTGATCGCGGGCGAGAGCCTCGCCGGCGTGAGCATCGCCGTCCACGCGATCCTCAGCGCGTGAGCCCGTGCCCGTGCCCGCAGGTCGGGCAGGGGCACGGGCAAGGGCAGGGGCATGAAGCCCCGTACTCGACACGCGGCTCGGGCGCGCGGTACATCGCGTGCCGCGCCCATGCTCGACCTCGCCCTCTTCGATCGGATCCGCCTCTCCAACCGGCCGCCGGTCCAGCGCTTCATCGCCGAGGCGTTCCTGCGCTTCGACTACCGCAACGTCCGCATCGACGTGGAGGGGCTCGCGCGGCTGCCGAGCCACCCCGTGCTCTTGGCGATGAACCACACGGACAACTTCAACTACTGGCCCTTGCAGTACAGCCTGCACTGCGCGCAGCGCCGCTACACGGCGACCTGGGTCAAGGGCAAGAACTTCGAGCACCCGCTGGTCTCGACGTTCATGCGCATCACGAACAACATCCCGATCGCCTCGCGCGGCTATCTCATCACGCGCGACTTCGTCGGCACGATGGGCCGGCGGCCGAGCGAGGACGAGTACCGAGCGCTCCGCGACGCGGTGAACACCGGCGCCGAGCTCGATCGCGAGCGCGTGCCGCGCGAGCTGCTCGAGCGGCCGCGCGACATGATGGGCCGCCCCTTCGCGCCCTCGCGCGAGAGCTACGTCGAGGCGATGGACGCGCTCTTCACCGAGATGATGCGCCGCTTCATCGCGCTGAACGCGCACGCGCTCCGCATCGGGCTCGATCTGCTGGTCTTCCCGCAGGGCACCCGCAGCATCCGGCTCTCTCGCGGCCACATCGGCGTCGCCCAGGCCGCGCTCGCGCTCGGCGCCACCATCGTGCCGGTCGGCTGCAACGGCTCGGACCTCGTCTATCCCGGCCGCTCGCTCGTCTCGAAGCCCGGCCACATCGTCTATCGCCTCGGCGAGCCGCTCACGCCCGCCGACGTCGCCGACCTCGCGCCGAAGGAGCCCTTCGTCCCCTTCTCGCGCGAGGCCGAGACCCGCCACCGCGCCCGCTTCCAGGCGCTGACCGATCGGATCATGGAGCGCATCGACGGCCTGCTCGACGAGCGCCACCGATTCACCGACGACCGAGCGAGCGACGGCACCCGCGGCACCGATCGCTTCGTCTGAGCGACGCCCATCTCGGCGATCTCGCTGCGCCCGAGCTCGGCTGCTCGCGCAGCGCGGCGGTCCTCGGTGCTCCGAGGCACGGCCGGTCGCCGAATTCGGCGATCTCGGGTGCTCCGGAGCACGGCTGATCGCCAATTTCGGCGATCTCGGGTGCTCCGAGGCAAGGGCGATCGCAAAAATCGGCGATCTCGATGCTCCGGAGCACGCCAAGTTGGCGCGGCGTGGCGAATCGCCATGCTCCGGAGCATCCTCGATCGCAAAAATCGGCGATCTCGATGCTCCGGAGCACGCCAAGTTGGCGCGCCGTAGCGAATCGCCATGCTCCGGAGCACCCTC
>JAEZBP010000187.1 GCA_023427125.1 Pseudomonadota bacterium
GCTCGGCGAGGCGCAGCACGGCGATCGCGAGCGAGGGCGCCATGCCCATGCGCGTGCAGACGGTGAGGTCGGCCTCCGCGCGGTTGCGCACGACCGGCGGCAGCGAGAGATCGAGCGGGTGGCCCTCGCCCACGATGCCGCCGCCCTCGGGGCGGATCCGGTTGATGTCCGCGAAGCTGCGATGAACGAAGCGGCGGATGCTCGGGTGGCGCTCGGCGAGGTAGAGGAGCTCGCGGGGGGCGTCGACGTCGACGTGGCGCGCGCGCGGGTGGATGGCGACGTGCGCGATCGCGTCGATGGCGAGCTCCTTCGCGCGGCCGAAGAGCAAGCGCCGGAGCTGGCGGCTGCGCGTCAGATCGAGGTCCGCCGTGGCGAGCTTCGGGTGAGCCTGCATGCCGCGGCCCACGGCGAGCACGACGTCCACCCGCGGGTCGGCGAGGAGCGCGGCGACGAGCGCGCGGCCGGGCGGCGTCGAGGCGCCGGTGACGAGGATCCTCCGCTCTCTCGCTTCCATCATCGGTAGACGCCCTCGCGCGCCTCGAGCCCTCGCTCGACGAGGAGCTGCACCGCCGTCTGCACGACGCTCGCGGCCTCCGCCGCGACGTCGGGGTCGTCGGCGTGCTCGGGGCCGAAGCGCGCCGCCAGATCGATCGGCTCGCCATACCAGATGTGGAAGTGGACCGGCATCGGCACCGGCGTCATCGGGATCGGCAGGTACGGCGCGCCGAACGCGTGGAAGCGCTCGATGCGCGCGAGCTCGCGCCACTGCTCCTCGGCGCCGATGATGGCGACCGGCACGACCGGCGCGCAGTGCCGCAGCGCGAGCTCCGCGTGGCCGAGCCGGAAGGGCTCGAGCTGGTAGCGGCGGCGGTAGGGCTTGGCGATGCCGGGCACGCCCTCGGGGAAGACCACGACCATCTCCTCGTCGTCGAGCAGGCGGTGCATGGTCGCGCGGTCCCCGGCGATGACGCCGACGCGGTTGAAGAAGAGGAACACGAAGGGGAGGCGCGGCACGAAGAGATCGGCGGCGATGCGAGGCACCCGATCGAGGTGCCGGACCAGATCGAGGTAGAGCATCGCGCCGTCGATCGGGAGCATGCCGCTGTGGTTGGCGGCCAGGATGACCGCCCCGCGCCGCGGGACGTGCTCGATGCCGTGGGTGGTGACGCGGAAGTAGCGCTCGTAGAGGAAGCGCGAGCTCGCGACGGCGCCGCGCACCCAGTCGGGGTGCAGGCCGAGCGGATCGTAGCCGTGACCGGCGTCCCGAAAGCGCAGGCGCCCGAGGTGCGCACGGAGCGCGGGCCCGAGGAGCCGGTCGACGAGTCGCACGGCCTGGAATCTGGGGTCCGCGCCCCCGGGAGACAACGCGAAATCGCGAGCGCGGCGGGCCGGGAGAAAGTCGGGGTCGCGCGATCTCGGCCGTCCGGGCTAGAGAGAGAGTCGATGACCGCCGAGCGGGACGATCCCTCTCTCCGCGACGCGGCCGAGGTCGCGCGAGCGCTCGGCACCGATCCGAAGCGCGGCCTCAGCGCGGACGAGGCCGCCCGCCGGCTCGCGAAGAGCGGGCCCAACGCGCTGCGCGCGGCGCCGAAGGTGCCCCGCTGGAGGAAGCTCCTCGGCCACTTCCGCGACCCGCTCATCTACCTCCTGCTCGCCGCGGTGGCGGTCTCGCTGGTGGGCTGGGCGATCCGGGGATGGCAGGGCTGGCCGGTCGACGCGATCGTCATCGCGGCGATCGTCGTGGCCAACGCGATCCTCGGCTATGCGCAGAGCGCGCGCGCCGAGGACGCGGTGGCGGCGCTGCAGAAGATGGCCGAGGTCACCTCCCGAGTCATCCGCGACGGCCAGCTGCGCCGAGTGCCGAGCGCGGAGCTGGTGCCCGGGGATCTGCTCGTGCTCGGCGAGGGCGACGCGGTCGGCGCCGACGCGCGGCTCGACGAGGCGGCGGCGCTGCGCGTGCAAGAGGCCTCGCTCACCGGCGAGAGCGTGCCGGTGCTCAAGGACCCGACCACCCTGCGCGAGAAGGCGGCGCTCGGCGATCGCCTCGACATGGTCTGGAAGGGCACGGCGGTCACGCAGGGCACCGGGCGCGCGGTGGTCACCGCGACCGGGATGGACACCCAGATGGGCAGCATCGCCGCGATGCTCGACGTCACCAAGGCCGACGTCACCCCGCTCCAGCGCGAGATCAGCCACATCGGGCGCGTGCTCGGCGTCGCGGTGATCGCGATCGCGGCCGTCGTGGTGGCCACCGTCTTCCTCACGAGCGACGTGCGCACCCTCGACGACGCGGTGACGGTGCTCCTGCTCGGCGTCTCGCTCGCGGTCGCCGCGGTGCCGGAGGGGCTGCCCGCGATCCTCTCGGTGGTGCTCGCGCTCGGCGTGCAGCGCATGGCCAAGCACCGCGCGATCATCAAGGAGCTCTCGTCGGTCGAGACGCTCGGGAGCGCGTCGGTGATCTGCACCGACAAGACCGGCACCCTCACCCGCGCCGAGATGTCGATCGAGCGCGTGATGACCGCGTCGGGGAGCGCGCGGATCACGGGCGTCGGCTACGCGCCGGAGGGGCGGGTCGAGGACGCGGAGGCGGAGGAGTTGGTCGGAGGGGCGCAGCGGGCGGAGGACATCGTCATGCTCAGCGGCGGCAGCCTCGCCAGCAACGCCGCCCTCCGCGAGGAGGACGGGGAGTGGCGGATCGAGGGGGACCCGACCGAAGCGGCGTTCCTCGTCGCCGAGCGCAAGCTCGGGGTGAGCGAGCGGCGCGAGCGGCGCTTCGAGCGGCTGGCCGAGCTGCCCTTCACCTCCGAGCGGAGGATGATGTCGGCGCTCGAGCGCGATCGCGAGCACGACGGCGAGATCGTGCTCATCGCGAAGGGCGCGCCCGACGTCCTGGTGGAGCGCTGCACGCGGGTGCGGATCGGGATGGACGTGGTGCCGCTCGACGAGGCGCTCCGCGCGCGCATCCTGGCCGACGTCGGCCGGCTCTCGGACGACGCGCTGCGCACGCTCTCGGTCGCCTACCGCCCGCTCGGCACGAAGGAGGCGCCGCCGCCGGACCCCTCGCTCGAGCAGGAGCTCATCTTCGTCGGCACCGTCGGCATCATCGATCCGGCGCGCGAGGAGGCGGGCCCGGCGGTGGCGGAGGCGCACCGCGCCGGGATCCGCGTGATCATGATCACCGGCGACCACCCGCGCACCGCGGCCCGCATCGCCGCCGACCTCGGCATCGTGCGCCCCGGCGCGCCGGCGCTGACGGGCAGCGACCTCGCCGCGCTCGACGAGGCGGCGCTCGCCGAGGCGGTCCGCGAGACGTCGGTCTTCGCGCGGGTCGCCCCCGAGCACAAGCTCCGCATCGTCGACGCGCTCCAGGCCGACGGCAACATCGTCGCGATGACAGGCGACGGCGTGAACGACGCGCCGGCGCTGAGGTCCGCCGACATCGGCATCGCGATGGGCATCACCGGGACCGAGGTCACGAAGGAAGCGGGGAAGATGATCCTCGCGGACGACAACTTCGCGACCATCGTCCGCGCGGTGCGGGAGGGGCGGGGGATCTTCGACAACATCCGCAAGTTCCTGCGCTATCTCCTCTCGTCCAACATGGGCGAGGTGCTGACCGTCTTCCTCGGCGTGGTCTTCGCCGGGGTGATGGGCCTGAAGCACAGCGCCGACTCGATCGTCCTGCCGCTGCTCGCGACGCAGATCCTCTGGATCAACCTCGTTACCGACAGCGGCCCCGCGCTGGCGATGGGGATGGATCCGGAGACCGAGGACGTGATGGCGCGCCCCCCGCGGCCGCTCGACGAGCGCGTCATCGACGCTCGCATGTGGGCGGGCGTCCTCTGGATCGGGCTCGGCATGGCCGCCGTCACGCTCCTCACGATCGACGCCTACTACCCGGGCGGGCTCATCGAGGGGACGCACAGCCTCTAGAACGCCCGCACGGCGGGGTTCACCACGCTGGTGTTTGCTCAGCTCTTCAACGGCTTCAACGCGCGCTCGGAGACGGTGAGCGCGTTTCGCCATCTCTTCGCGAGCCGCTGGCTCTGGGGGGCGGTGCTGATCTCCTTCGTCCTCCAGATCGCGGTGGTGCACGTCCCCTTCCTCAACACCGCCTTCGGGA
>JAEZBP010000252.1 GCA_023427125.1 Pseudomonadota bacterium
GCCCTCGACCGCTCGAGCGCCTCGGCGGCGGTGCGGATGGCGCGAGCGCCGTCGAAGTACTTCGCCATCGGCACCTCGGGCGCGGCGCGAGCCTGCTCGAGCAGCTGCAACGCCTCCTCGCCCGCGAGCGCCTCGCAGACCGCGTACATGCCCTCGGGTCCCTCCTCGCGCGGGTTGTGCCCCGCGAGGAGGACGCGGAGCTCACCGACCAGCGCGGCGTCCGGCGTCGGGACGAGCAGCGACGCGATCGCGCCGTGCTCGACCCGGATGTCGCGCGCGATCGGCAGCGGCTCACCGCCCCGGCGCCGCCGCGCGTCGGCCAAGAGGATCTTCTCCTCGATGCCGATGTGGCGCAGCAGCCCGGCCCGAAAGCGCGCGTACGCGTCGTGATCGAAGCGCGCCGGATCGGCCACCGCCTGATCGAGCAGGCGCTCGAGGCGCTCGTGATCTTCCTCGAGGTAGCGGGCGAGCGGGCCGCGCTCCGATGTGCGCTCTGTGGATCCCATCGCCCGAGTCATAACACCGCTCCGCGCGCCGAGCGCTCGGTGGCGTGGATGACGGCGGCTCGGCCTTGGCGGAGCGGCGCGCGCGGCTCTACATCCCGCGCCATGGCCGCGCGCGCGATCACGGGCTTCCACCTCGATGACGAGGAGCATTGGGTGGCGGACCTGGCGTGCGGGCACACGCAGCACGTGCGGCATCGGCCTCCCTTCGAGATGCGGCCGTGGGTGGTGTCCGAGGAGGGGCGCCGCGCGAAGCTCGGCCTCGCGCTGGCTTGCCAGTACTGCGACATGCCGGCGCTCCCGCCGGAGGTCGCGGTGTACCGGCGCACCCCGACCTTCGATGAGTCGTCAGTGCCGCGCGCGCTCCTCGAGGCGCACACCACGAAGGCGGGGGTGTGGGGGCGGATCGTGGTGGAGGAGGGGCGGCTCCGCTACGAGCTGCTCGGCGAGGGAGCCGATCTCTGGGTGCTGCGCCCCGGTGTGCCCGGCGTGATCGCGCCCGAGGCGAAGCACCGCGTCACCCCGCTCGGCCCAGCGCGCTTCTTCGTCGAGTTTCTTCGGGCTTCCTGAGCGCGCGCGGGCATGCTCCCGAGCATGCTGCAGGCCGCGATCTTCGATATGGACGGGCTGATCGTCGACTCCGAGCCGCGCTGGCGGCGCATGGAGGTGGCGGTCTTCGGCGAGGTCGGCCTCGCGCTCACCGAGGCGATGTGCGAGGCGACCACCGGGCTGCGCATCGACGAGGTGGCCCTCCACTGGTTTCGGCGCTCGCCCTGGGAGGGGCCGAGCCCGCACGCGCTCGCCGAGCGGATCGTCGATCGGATGATCGAGGGCGCCGACACGCCGATGCAACCGGGCGTCGGGGGCGCGCTCGACGCGTGCGCCGAGGCCGGGCTGCGGCTCGCGATCGCCTCGTCCTCGCCGCTCCGGCTCATCGACGCGACGCTCTCTCGCCTCGGCCTCCGCGAGCGCTTCGAGCTCGTCGTCTCCGCCGAGCACGAGCGCTTCGGCAAGCCGCACCCCGCGGTCTTCCTCAACACCGCCGAGCAGCTCGGCGTCGCGCCGACCGAGTGCCTCGTGCTCGAGGACTCGCTCAACGGCGTGCTCGCCGCCAAGGCCGCCCGCGCGATCTGCGTCGCGGTTCCGTCGCCGAGCGATCGCGCCGATCCGCGCTTCGCGATCGCCGACCGCGTGCTCGGCTCGCTCGAGGAGCTCGATGCGCGCTTGCTCGACGCTCTCGCGCGGCGGTGAGCCTCGCGCGCCTGGCACAACCTGCGCCTCGCGCGAGGGCTGGGCGTCTCCGGTCGGGATGGGGCTGCGCCGTTCGCGCCCAGCGCGTGGAGCGTGGCACATCGGTTGATGGGGGCGCTCGCATGGGCCCTCGTTGGAAACGGATCGTGGTCCTGTGGGCGCTGAACGATCACGTGCTCAAGGAGGCGTTCTCGAGCGGGTGGACCGGCAAGCTCAGCGACGTCACGAGCTTGATCGTCTTTCCTCTGCTGCCGGTCGCCGCGCTCGAGCTCTGGCGCGAGGTGCGCGGGGCGCGCGCGCCGGGCAACCACCACCTCTTGCTCTGGGCCCTCGCGACCGGCGGGGTGATGGCCACGATCAACACGCTCGACGCGGCGGCGCTCGCCTATCGACATGGGCTCGGCGCGGCGCAGTGGCCGGCCGTGGCGCTTCAGGCGCTCCTCGGAGGTCGCCCGCTGCCGGCGCTCCACACGGTCGCGCTCACCATGGATCCGACGGACCTGCTCACCCTCCCGGCGCTTCTCGTTCCCCTTCGGCTCGCGTGGCGACTGCCGCCGGGTGGCTGAGAGCCTGAATGCACGATCAGCGCTCGAGTCGGCGCGAGTGAAAGCGAGAGGCGGCTCTTCGGCAGAAGCGCCTTGAGCATCGTTCCGAGCGTCGATAACATCGCCGGCCACACGGGAGGAGCACTTGACCGCCCCGCGTCTCGACGACTCCGTCGTCCGGCGGGGGGAGCTCGACCAGGCCATCGATCGCGGCGTGGACTTCCTGCGCAAGCAGCAGCACGCCGACGGCTACTGGCTGTCGATGGAGTACTTCGAGCCGCGCACGTCCGCGGTCCATCTCATCA
>JAEZBP010000297.1 GCA_023427125.1 Pseudomonadota bacterium
GCCTCGGAGCGCGAGCTCGGCGTCGACGTGGATGCGGGTAGCCGCGCCCTCGGTCGTGAAGCGGAGCGTGAGCGTGAACGTGCCGAACGCGAGCTCGGCGCGCTCGCTCCACGCGCGGTCCCGCTCGAAGCGCACGATCTCGAGCTCGACCCACCCGAGGCCGATCGGCTGCTCGCGCCATCGGGTACCGAGCCGCGGCTCTGTTGGCTGGCGCGCGCGGGCCGAGCTCCGTGGCTCTTGCTGCGAGTGAGGTCGGCCCTCGCCCTCCTCCGCGACGAGCTCGGCACCGCTCCGCTCGGCACCTTCGGTGATCAACTCCACGCGGCGCAGGCTCGACTGCCAGCGCGGGCGGTTCTCGGGATCGGCCAAGAAGGCGAAGACCCGCTCGACCGGCGCGTCCAGGACGAGCTCGAGCTGCATCCGCACGGGCGAGGTGCCGCTCAGATCCCGCCGTCCTCGGGAGGGCAGTTGCAGCAGCCGTTCTCGGACGGCCAGTCGCCCGGGATCAGGTACGGGCACCCGTGCGAGTCGACCCCGCTCGTGAAGTCCTCGGGCCAGGCGTCGCACTCGCCCTGCAGGTCGCACTCGTCGAGCGACGGCGCCCAGCCGCCGAGCGGCGTGCAGTTGCAGGACGGAGTGCCGCGCGGGCAGCACACGCCGCCTCCGTCCGGCACCGTCGCGTCGAGCACCGTCGCGTCGGAGCTCGCCGCGTCGAGCCCGCCGTCGACCGGCGCGGGCGCATCACACGCCGCCAGCATCAAGGCACACATCATCACGACTGGAGCAATCCGTGCGTCCATTGAAGCCCTCCTCCTCGGCTCGGAAACGATGACGGCCAGAGGCCAGCCCGACAAGAGGGCTACTCGGAAGAGCGAGGAGGCGCGGCCAGGACGTGGACTGTGCCGGTCGCGTCCAAGATCATCACGCGGTCGTCACCGGTGCGGACGACGGAGGCCACGCGGGGAAAGAGCACCTTCTCGGCGAGCAGCGCGCCTTCGGCGTCGAGCAGCTCGACTCGGTGGGCGCCCCAGACGACGCGGCGGCCGCCGGCGAGCTCGAGCTGCTCTTCGCCCGAGGCGAGGCGCTCGCCGGTGTCGGTGGAGAAGGTCTCGTTGGCCTCTCCGCCGCGCAGGCGCAGGGAGCCGGCGCTCGGCACGTCGAGGTCGAAGACGTCGAAGGGGACGGTGACGGTGGCGAGCGGCTGGCGCTCGCCGATGCGGGTGATCACGGCCTCGCGCGAGCGCGTCGGATCGTGCCCGAAGCCGTCCTGCCAGCGGGTGGTCACGGCGACGGTCGAGCGCGCCTCGTCGAGGGCGACGAGCACGGTGCTCGCGTAGAGGCGCGGGTACTGCTGGGGGCGCGTGACGATCGGGACGCTCTGGCGGAAGACGCAGCCGCAGGCTGCGCAGTCGAAGGCCTCGGCCGCGCGGCCTTCGACTCGGCGCTGGCGCGCCGGCTCAGGCCGAACGGAATGGCAGGGTGCTCCGAGCGCGTTCCAGACCCCCTTGCCCCTCCCGATGTGCTCCACTACTGTCGGTGACCCGTGCTCGCTTCAATGGCGACTGATGCACCCGTAATCGCGTCGCTCCGACGTGCTCGAATCCTCTCCATCGTCCTCGTCGCGCTGCCCGCCGGCTGCGGGCAGCCATCTCTCTCCGTGGAGACCCACTCTCGACCGTCGGCGTCGACCACGAGCTCGCTTAGCGTATCGGAGGTGCATCGACTGGGTGACGACACGCTCCTCCTCACGGTGGAGGGCACGCTCTACGCTCTCTCACCCATCGAGCTCCGGCGCCTCGATCGCTGCGGTGACCGGATCCAGCTGGTTCATCCCCTCTCCGAGCACCGGGTGTTCACCGTGGGCGATCGCGGCGACCGCTGTGATCTCTCCGCGCCGACTACCGAAGAGCTCGTCGAGCGATCGGAGGAGGCGCTCTCCGTGCCCGCGCTATTGCGCTCACCTCGACGCGCCGTAGTCCACACCGAGCATGACGTGTGGATCATCGGCGCCGAGGCCGTCGAGCGGCGGCGCTCGGAGCCTCGCATCGCGCGGCTCTACCGCGCGCCCGACGGCGAGGGCTTCGCGCTTCGCACCGAGCTCGGTCTCTCCTTCGAGCGCCCGAGAAGTCCCGCGCTCGAGCTGCCCGAGGATCAGCTCCCATGGCTCGTGCACGCGCTGGACTGGCGAGGGCGCTTCGTTGCGCTCGTCGGCGATGGCGTGCGCCTGTTCGACGCCCAGACGCAGCAGACGCTCCTGCATGAGCCCGCCCGCGATATGGAGACGCTCGTCGCGCTCTCGCCGGACACGCGCCTCCTCGCGACGGCCGACATGGAGCTCCTCCGCGTCTACTCGACGGCCGACGGCCGCGAGCTGTGGCGACAGAGCCCGCACGGGGCCGCAGCCCCGACCGGCCTCGCGTGGGCGAATGGAACGCTGGTCGTCACGTGGTGGTGGGGAGCGGCGCGCTTCGGCGCATCGCACGGCGAGACCCTCGGGTGGCTGCGCCTGGACCGCGCCTCCACGCTCGCGCTCTCGCCCGATGGGGCTCACCTCGCCGCGTGCGTCCCGAGCCGGCGTGGGCTGCCCGATCAGCTTGTATTGAGCCCGCTCCTCAGCGGTCGCGTGGGCCCGCAGTACCGAGAGCTGGAGCTCCCCGACGGAGCGTGCGCCGGCGCCTCGATCACGTGGCTCTCCCCCGATCAGCTCGCGGTCCACGCGACCGGCCTGCTCCTCGCTTCCCTCGATGCCCCGCCGGTCCGAGTCGAGCTCCTGCGAGCCGCCGAGCAAGTCATCCTCGAGATCGACGGAGAGAACGTCGCCACGCTCTCTCCCGGTCACGACACCACCGAGCTCACCCGTCTCAGTCTGCTCCTCCACCCCACAGAGAGACCGAATGTCCATCACCGCACGTCCAACACAGCACGCTCGATGTGGGTCGTTTCGCGGCGAGGTCATCCGCCTCGGTGAGAACCGATTTCGATTCCATGGCGACGGATGGGTTGTTCGATTCCATGTGGAAATCAACGGCAGCGCATTAGGTGCTCCGATTGCGTCACAGCCTCGGTATTGGGAGATCGGCATCGTACAGAACGTGACGCGATGGTCTGTCGCTTACCGAACCACCGACCTCAACGGTCGAAATGCTAGAGAGCATCGGATCGCCGACAACCAGGTCTACCTGGACCGTGAGGTCCGACACGTCGGCACCCCGCTCATTTTTGCTCCGCCCAGAAGCGCTGAGGAGGGCGGATCGATCCTTCGGCCACCATACCGAGTCATCGAGTACGGGTTGCAGACGCAGGCATCGTTTGAGGTCGAGATGTCGGACGGTCCACGCGATGAGTGGTTCTACCAGGGTTTCGGTCCGCTCGACAGCTCGCTCATCGTCCGACTTGCTCGGAGCTACAGATTCGAGATCTTCTGCATCTCGCGACCGGCGGACTCTCCATTCTCGCGCGAGGCTATCGTGCTCAGTCGACTGGAGCCGTTCGATTGGGAGTACGAGTACGAAGTCCGCTACGACCCCTGGGGTGACACCCCATCGAACCGTGGCGACGCGCTCAGATGGACGACGTCATCTTTCATGTTGCGCCCACGGCACTCTCCCGATGGCCCAGGGCCGCGGCTCGATGGCCCGCACGTCGTCGAGGCACAGAGCCGGCGATTTCGTGAGGCGGGCTTGGAACCACCGTGAGATCTCGTGAAAGAGGGAGCGGCCTGGGCGACAGGGCTACGCAGAACGCCGCGCCACGGCGCGACCGCATCGAGAAGCTCAGCGAGCACTCGGCGTTCGGCGTCCCCTACTCCTGGATCGTCGATCCGCAGCTCCGCACCGTGGAGCGCTCGACCTCGGCGAAGACGGCCGCTACGTCCACGCGCTCGCCGCCTCGGGCGGAGTCCAGCGAGACATCCCCGGCTGGCCCGGCCTCGAGCTCGACCTCGACGCGCTCTGGGCGAATCAGATAGGGCGCTCCGCTCCGTGACGGCATCCCGACACCTGCGAACGGCAGCTGGTGTCGGCCTACCGTCACTCCGCTGCGCTCGATCGCGGACGAGCTCGAGCCGAAGGCGGATTGAGACCTGCGCTACTCGGCCGCGCTCAGCGCGTGCACGGCGCCGGTCGCGTCCAAGATCTTGACGGCGTCGTCCGTGGGGCGGACGACGGAGGCCACGCGGGGAAAGAGCACCTTCTCGGCGAGCAGCGCGCCTTCGGCGTCGAGCAGCTCGACGCGGGGGGCGCCCCAGACGACGCGGCGGCCGCCGGCGAGCTCGAGCTGCTCTTCGCCCGAGGCGAGGCGCGCACCGGTCTCCGT
>JAEZBP010000306.1 GCA_023427125.1 Pseudomonadota bacterium
GTCGGCGCCAGCGAGATGGCCCGCGCGATCGACGAGGCGGCGCGAGAGGAGACGAGCCCCCTGGCCCTGCCCGCGCCGCGCGCGGAGGGGGATCACCTCTTCCTCTGCTGGCTCGACGACCACGGCGGCGAGGAGCTCTTCGCCCCGAGCACGGAGCGGGCACGCGATCGGTGCCGCGCGCTGCACGGCCAGCGCAACGAGCCCCGCCACTGCCGCTGCGAAGTCGCCCAGTAACGCGCACGCGCAGCGAGATCCCTCTGTGGCTCGTTCCTTCACACGGTGAACGCCGCCCCCTCCGACGCCGATGCCCATCCTCGCCGCCCGAAGAAAAAACGGGGCGATCCTCGACCGCGAATCGCCGGGACCGGTTCTGGAACCGCTCGTCGACTCCGAGACGCACGGATCGATTTCAGAACCGATTGGTCTATCCACTTGTCAGCCGAGACGATTTTGAAATCCGTTTGGAGGGGTCGCTTGACCCCAGAAGCGATTTCAAAATCGATTGGTCTATCCACTTGTCGGCCGAGTCGATTTTGAAATCCGTTTGGAGGGGTCGCTTGACCTCAGAAGCGATTTCAAAATCGATCCGGGCGACTCGGAGACGCCCTCGGGCGCTCTTGGAATCGCTCACGGCGACTCGGAGTCGCGCGGAGCGCTTTTCGAGCGCCCGGCGCCAGCTCGCAGGCTCCACAGCGGCGCCCCACAAGCGCGAGGCCGTCTCCCGGTCGCGGAAATCCGTCGTGATCTCGCGCGGATAGAAGAATCGTCAGGGCATCCGATCTTTTTTCGCTCCAGCACGCAACGCCCCGAGGGGGGCGTCGATAAGCGGTGTGTTCGTGGGAAAGGACCCGCGCATCACAAGGAGAAACGGTATGCCCATCGAGGATCTCGTCGACGCCCCCGACCCGGTCGCGCTCAAGGAGGCGCTGGACAGGATGCGGGCCACGCTCGAAGCCATGCCTCTCGCGGAGGCGGTCCAGCACGCGCTCGATCCGACGCGCTCGGCGGGCGTGGTGGTCGGCAGCTTGCCCCGCATCGAGAAGCACCGCGCGGCGATGCAGGCGCAGTTCGGCGACTCGGCCATCACCTACCTCGATGAGCTGCCCATCATCGCCAACGCGACGATCCAGGCGGACATCGAGCTCACCGCGGCCGACTCGGCCAGCGACCTCTCCGAGCGCTTCGTGCAGGTGACCGAGGACCATCAGCTCTTGCTCACCGACGCGGAGGCGCTCGCCAACCGCAAGCTGCTCGATCGCGCTCGCGTCGACGCGGGGCGGCCCGCCCAGGGCTACCGCGCGAAGGTCAAGAGCACGCTGGTGCTCATCGCGCTCTTGCGCGAGCGGTGGGAGGACGTGAAGGACCACACGCCCCTCACGCTCGAGGAGCTCGAGGCCATCGAGGCGCGCGCGCAGGCGTCGCTCAAGCTGCTCGACGAGCGTGAGCACGGCTCGACTCGGCTCCCCGCCGAGGAGATCCGCACGCGGGCGCTCGCCCGGCTGGTCCGCACCTACGGTGAGGTCCAGCGCATGCTGACCTACGTGCGCTGGTGGGAGGGGGACGCCGAAGCGATCGCTCCCTCCCTCTGGGCCGGCCGCCGCAAGGCGAGCCCCCGGGTCATCGAGGAGGTGGTGGTGGCTCCGCCCGTCAGCCCCGTGCTGCCGGTGCTCCCGCCGCCCGCCGATCCGAACGACGGCGGTCCGTTCACGCAGTGATGTGATCCGAGGAGAGCGCGGGGTCGAGCGATCGGCCCCGCGCTCTCGCGCGCTCCGGCGAGCCATCGAAGAGAAGGAGAGACGCTCATGTCACCTCGGCTGAACCTCGGTGAGTCTCGCTCGATCGACGGGCGCACGATCCATGGCGCGTGCGAGCTCGCGGCGCACGATCTGCTGACGCACGCGGTGATCGTCGGGATGACGGGCAGCGGGAAGACCGGGCTCGTGATCGTGATGATCGAGGAGGCGCTCCGCGCGGGCGTCCCGGTGCTCGCGATCGATGTGAAGGGCGATCTGCCGAACCTCGCGCTCGCGTTCCCTTCGCTCGAGCCGGGCGCGATGGCGCCGTGGGTGGAGCCGGCCGCAGGAGACGAGGACGGCAAAGCCGATCCGGACGTGGTGCTCGACGCGGCCGCGAAGCGCGAGAAGGGCCTGCGCGCGTGGTCGATCGGGGAGGAGGAGCTGGCGGAGCATGCGGCCAAGCGCGTGGTGCGCGTGGTGACGCCGGGGTCCGACGCGGGCGAGCCGCTCCACCTGCTCTCGGCGCTCGAGCGGCGCTCGGCGCTCTGGGACGAAGACACGAGCGCCGCGCGCGCGACGCTGAGCGCGGCGGTGTCGCTGCTGCTGCGGCTGATCGGGCGCGACGGCGATCCCGGCAGGAGCCGCGAGCACGCGCTCCTCTGTGTGCTGGCCGAGGAGCGGCTCGCGCGAGGAGAGGCGGCGCCGCTCGACGCGCTGATCGGGGAGATCGTCGATCCGAAGGTCGCGCTGATCGGCGCGCTGCCGATCGACTCGTTCTACACGGCGCGGCAGCGCGGCGAGCTCGCGGCGGACCTGAACACGCTGATCGCCTCGCCCTCGTTCGCGGCGTGGCGGGTCGGGCAGGACCTCGACGTGGGCCGCTTCATGGAGCCGATCGACGGCCGGACGCCGGTGACGATCGTGAGCGTCGCGCACCTCGACGACGAGGAGCGCGCGCTGGTGCTCGGCGTGCTGCTCGAGGAGGTCCTCACGTGGGTGCGCCGCTTGCCGGGGAGCTCGCGGCTCAAGGCGCTGATCGTTTTCGACGAGGTCTTCGGCTTCATCCCGCCCTCCCCCGCGAGCCCGCCGACCAAGCGGCCGCTCGTCGCGCTGATGAAGCAGGCGCGCGCGTACGGCGTGGGCTGCGTGCTCGCGACGCAGAACCCGATGGACCTCGACTACCGCGCGCTCTCGAACGCCGGCACCTGGATGCTCGGCCGCCTGCAGACCGACGCCGATCGCGCGCGCGTGCTGGAGGCGCTCGGCGAGGACAAGAAGAAGAGCGAGCTCGCGGCGATCGTGAAGAAGCTCTCGCCGCGCTGGTTCGTGGTGCGCGAGGCGCGCAACACCAAGCTCACGCTGCTCAACCCCCGCTGGGCGATGTCCTACCTGCGCGGGCCGATGACGCCGAGCGAGATCCGGCGGGTCGCGCACGCAGACCCCGCGGGCGATGCCGCGCGCATGCCTCGAGTCGGCGCACCGACTCTCGAAGAGTCCCGCGCATCGCCTCGGAGCCCATCGATCGCCTGATGCGCTCCGAGGC
>JAEZBP010000394.1 GCA_023427125.1 Pseudomonadota bacterium
CCTGCGCACCGAGGGCGCCGTCGTCGCTGCGGTGCTCGAGGGGGCCGACGCCGCGCTCCTTCGCTCCGTCGCCGAGCGCCTCGCGACCGGCGCCCGCGTCGTCGCGCCCGCGGCCGAGAGCGCCACGGGGACCGACGTCGTGATCATGCGCGGCCCTGACGGCACGGTGAGCGCCGGCGAGCTCCTGAAGGCGATCGCGCAGGCGAGCGGAGGGCGCGGGGGCGGGCGCGCCGAGCTGGCGCAGGGCCGGCTCCCCGCAGGGATCGACTGGGTCGCGCAGGTCGAGCGAGCGCTACGGAGATCACACCCGGCGTAGGAGCTGGCCGCTGACGGTGTAGCCGGCGCCGAACGAGCAAAGGACGCCGAGCGCGCCGGGCGCGAGATCCGCGTGGTGGTGATCGAACGCGATGAGCGCCCCGGCGGCCGCCGTGTTGCCGTAGTCCTCGAGCACCGAGGGCGCGTGATCGGGCGAGGGGTCGCGACCGAGGAGCCTCCGCAGGATCGAGGCGCTCATCTGCGAGTTGGCCTGGTGGAGCCAGAAGCGCTCGATGGTGTCCGCGCCGACGCCGTGCGCCGCGAAGTGCTCGCTCAGGAGCGCGGGCACGATGGTGACGATGTCCTTGAAGACGCGCCGGCCGTGCTGGTGGAAGAGCTTGTTCGGATCGTCGCGGTGGAGCGGATCGCAGCGGTTGAGGAAGCCGCCGTCGTTGCGGACGTTCGACGAGAAGCGCGTCGAGGAGAAGCTCGAGACGATCTCGAACGCGCCGGGGCGCGCGTCTTCGAGCGGCTCGAGGACGACCGCGGCGCCTGCGTCGCCGAGGATGAAGTGGCTCTCCCGATCGCGGAAGTTGCTGTAGGCGGAGGGGAGCTCCGGCGCGCACACCAGCGCACGGCGCGCGCTCTTCGCGCGGATGGCCTCGGACGCGCTCTGGATCGCGAAGCTGGCCGACGCGCAGCCGGCCGACACGTCGTACGCCCAGCCACTCGCGCCGATCGCGCTCTGCAGCTCGATCGCGAGCGCGGGATAGGGGCGCTGCAAGCTCGACGCGCCGACCACCACCAGATCGATCTCGTCGCCGCGCCGCCCCGCCGCCTCGAGCGCGCGCTGCGCGGCCGGCAGCGCCAGCTCGGCCTGCACCGACAGCGCGTCGTCGGGCCGATCGGGGATGTCCGGGCACATGCGCTTCGGATCGAGCACCCCGGCGCGATCCCAGAAGTGGCGGCGCCGGATCCCCGAGACCTTCTCGACGAACGCGGGCGCGGACTCCTCGAGGGCCACCGCGTCGCCCGACGCGATCTGCGGCGCGAGGCGGGCGTTCTCGTCGCGAACCCACGCGTTGAACGACGCGCAGAGCTCGTCGTTGCTGACGACGTGAGGAGGGGCGTGAACGCCCGATCCGGTGATTGCGGTGGAAGTCGACATCGGTGGGCTCGAGCCTCGCGAAGGGTGCGCTGTTACTACCATTAACGCGGAGACGGCTCACATCTCCGCGGCGCCGGCACGAACCGCCTCACTCGCTCGGCGGCGGTCCCTCGATGCCCTCGAGCTGCATCCCGCCGCCGTTCATGAGCTTGAACTTCGGCGAGCGCGCGCGCGGATCGCCGAAGCGGTTGACGAAGTTGTTCCAGTTCGAGGCGCAGGCGGCCGCGAGCTGGAAGAACACGTCCGGCGTCATCCGGATGTTGGCTGCGACCTTCGCCTTCGGCGGCCGATCGTAGGGGACGCCGCCTCGGCCGGCGAACGCGGCGAAGTCGGTGAACACGATCGCGAACTCGCGCTGCGAGTTGAGGATCTGCGCGCCGTTCGCGTAGACCGCAGGGGGCTCGGTGCCCCAGTCGAGCTCGATCACGATCTGCTGCGGCGGGTCGGCCGGCGGGTTCGCATCACCTTCGTTCGCCATGCGGCGCGATAGCACGGCGCAGCGCTCCCGAGCAAACCACACCCGCGCCCGAGTGCGATGAAGCAAGTGCGATGAAGCAAGCGGGTGTGCCGCGAGAGGCAGGAGCTACGACTTCGACATGGCCGAGGATTGGGTCGCCGCCCCGCCCGACGACGGGGGTCATCAGGGATCGTTCACGGTGCCGAGCGACGAGCGGCAGGTCCCGGACGGCGAGCCGCGCCATCCGCCGAGCGATCAAGACCCCGCGCGCCCGGGCGGAGAAGGCGCGGCCGGCGCCCTCTTCGGCTGGGCCGTCGCCTTCGTGGTCGTGGTCCTCTTCTTCCTCGCCGTGTACGGCGCTGCCTGCTGAGGCTACGCGGGCGCTTCGGCGCCCGTGCTGCTCATCCTGCGGCGGGTCTTCTCGCGCTCTCCGTCGAGCTCGGCCCCGAGCAGGATCACGAAGGCCGTGAGGTAGAACCAGATGAGCAGGATCACCACGGCCGCGAGCGCGCCGTACGTCTTCGCGTAGCTCCCGAAGTTCGCGACGTAGATCGAGAAGAGCAGCGAGCCGATCAGCCACAGCAAGGTGGCGACGATCGCGCCGGGAGTGACCCAGCGGCGCGGTCGCAGCGCGCCTCGCGCCGGACCGAGGCGGTACACGACGCCGAGGCCCACCACGACGAGCGCGGCGAGGAGCACCCAGCGCGCGATCTCCACGCCGATCCGGACGCCGCCGCCGAGCCCGAGGAAGCTCAGGACGGCCGGCAGCGCCACCACCATCCCGATCGCGACGATCGCGGCGAGGATGGCCCCGAGCGTCAGCCCCAGCTGGATCGCGGTGCGCTTGAACCAAGACCGCTCGTCCTCCTCGCCGTACGCGATGTTCAGCCCCTGCACGAGCCCCTTCATCCCCTTGTTCGCGCTCCAGAGCCCGAGCAGGACGCTCAGCGCGAGGCTCCATCCGAGGCTCTGGCTCGATCCGGACGCGATGCGCTGGAGCTGCCTGCCGATGAGATCCGCCGCCTCGGCGGGGAGCACGCCCCGCAGGCTGGCGATCTGTTGCTCGACCGCCGCGGGATCGGCGACGAGGCCATAGATCGAGATCAGCGCGGCCAGCGCGGGGAAGATCGCGAGGAACGCGAAGAAGGCCACGCCTGCGGCGACGATGGTGAGGTTGTCTTGCTTCACCTCGCGGCGTGTGTGCTTGAGCGTGGTCGTCCAGGCGCGGCGACCCTCGGTTCGCTTCGTCATGTTCCGCCTCCTCGGCCGGCAGCGGTGCACGCCCTGATCCACGCCGCCTACCCCGACGGCACGGTGGGGCGCGACGGCCGCACCCGATGACCACCATCTCGCTCCGGCACCCGTCCCGGCGTGGGGATTGCGGTGAAGGACACCGAGGTGACGATGCCTTCCACCCGGATGCACCTGCAGCGCTACCGAGTTCGAGGCCCGGGCGGCGAGAAGCACGAGGCGCCCTCGGTCGCCGAGGCCGAGGAGTGGGCGCGCGAGACATACCCGCCCGGGACCCACGTGCGCATCGTGCCGATGATCGACGGCCTGCCGCACGAGTCGGCGAGCTGGGAGCTGACCATCGGCCCGCGGCGCGAGCGCCCCGCACGCACCGCGTGAGCGATCTCACGAGAACCGACGCAACACCCGAAACGCCCTGCCGATAAGCCCCGCGCTCTCGTTGAAGGCAAGCGCAGGAGGCTTTATGGCGGACGACGTTCATCTCAGGGGTGCGATTCGGGCAGGGGCTCAGGCAGCGGGCTTGGCGCCGCGCCATGTCGAGTACGAGCTCGAGATCGACGGCGCGGAGCATCGGTGGACGGTCGCCGAGATCACGATCAACGAGGCGCTCGGCTCGACCTACGAGGCCGTCCTCCGCGTGCACGCGGACGCTCGTGACGTCGAGCTCGCCACCGAGCTGCTCGGCCGCGATGCCAGCGTGATCCTCGATCGCCGTGACGGTCACAGCCGCCGGCTCTCGGGGATCATCGATCGCGTCGAGGCGATCGGATCGCGCCAGCACCGGACCGAGGTGGAGGTCCGCGTGGTGCCCGCGTTCGAGCTGCTCGGGCACGGAAGCGACAGCCGGATCTTCCAGGAGAAGACCGCGGTCGAGATCGTGGAGGAGGTGCTCGGGCTCGCCTTCGGCCCCTACCGGAGGGAGCTCGACGCGAGCGGGCTCGTCGGTGAGTACGCGACGCGCGAGATGTGCGTGCAGTACCGCGAGTCGCACAAGGCGTTCGTCTCACGGCTGCTCGAGGAGGAGGGCATCGGCTACTACTTCGACTTCGACGGCGAGGGGCACGAGCGGATGGTGCTCTTCGACGCGCAGTCGCAGCTCGCGGCGCTCACCACGATGGACGGCGACGCGGTGCCCTACGCGGACGGCGCGCAGGTGGTCCGCGGAGCCGAGCCCATCGTGAGCTTCGAGCCTCAGCACCGGCTCGGTGCCACGAGCATCACGGTGCGCGACCTCGACTGGACCGAGGAGCAGTACCGGACCGAGGCCTCCCGCGAGGGCGAGGATCTGCGCGGCTACGTGCGCGCGGTCTACGACCACGGGCACGGCAAGAGCGTGACGCTCCACGACTTCGCGCCCGGCGGGCGCTACGGCAGGAGCGACGTCGAGCGGCAGGCGCAGATCCGTCACGAGCTCTTGGTCCGCGACCAGGATCGCTTCGAGGGCGTGTCGATGCTGGTCGGGCTGCGCCCCGGAGTGATCGTCGAGATGACGGGGCACCCGGTGGCCGGGATCGACGGACGCTACCTGGTGCTGAAGGCGCGGCACGCGAGCGCGCCGCCGCCCCACAGCGACCGAGCGGGCGAAGGAGCGGGGGGCGAGGACTACCACAACGTCTTCGAGTGCATCCGCGCCATGGAGACGGCGTGGGAGCCGTCGCGCACCACCCCCAAGCCGGCGATCTACGGGGTGCAGACCGCGGTGGTGACGGGGCCGGCGCAGGGCGAGCCCTACACCGACGAGTACGGGCGCATCCGCGTGCAGTTCCACTGGGATCGCGAGGCGATCGATCCGTCGCGCACGAGCGCGTGGCTGAGGCTCGGACAGACGTGGGCCGGCGCCGACTCGAGCGGCCTCCACACGTTCCTGTTCATCCCGCGGGTCGGCTCCGAGGTCATCGTCACGTTCCTCGACGGAGATCCCGATCGGCCGCTCGTGACCGGCGCGGTCTACAACGCGAAGAACCTGCCTCCGCTCGCCCTCCCCGGCGAGGCGACCCGCAGCGTGATCCGCACCGCGACCATCGGCGGCGGCGACGGCCACAACGAGCTCTCCTTCGAGGACCAGAGCGGCCGTGAGGAGGTCTACCTGCGCGCCCAGCGCAACCTGAAGGAGCTCGTCCTCCACGATCACAAGACGCACGTGAAGAACGACCACACCAACGTGGTCGACGGCAAGGACGACGAGACGGTCGGCGGCGATCAGTGGCTGCGCGTCAAGGGCGCAGAGCGGCGAAAGTGGGTCGAGAACAGCGAGTTCAACGAGATCCAAGCCGACCGCGAGACGGACGTCTTCGGGAACGACACGCTGCGGGTCCACAGCGACGCCATCACGAACGTCACCAACAACATGACGTTCGACGTGGGCGGCACGTATGACGCTCACGTCGTGGGTGCGCAGAGCTACACGATCGATGGCGGCTCGACGCTGACGGTCACCGGCGGGATCACCCAGACCATCTCGAGCGGCGGCTGGAGGACGTCTACGACCGGAAACACGTTCCACGGCATCACCGGCGCGTTCAGCACCCACGCGAGCCAGAGTGTCAATCTGACGTCCGACACCACGACTGTCATCGAAGGGAAGACGGGGCTCACTCTGCTAGGCGAGTCCATCGGCATGCGGAGCAACACATCCATTGTTCAGGTCGCGCCGAACGGCATCAAGAACGTCACGCCGACATCCCACGAGACCACGGCTGAAGCCGTGTACGAGTACCTCAAGGACAATACCAGCTACGGAATGATGAAGATCAGCGCGTACGCCACAGCGCTGTCGCTAACCGGGCTCAAAGTTGATTTCTCAGGCCTGAAAGTGGACGTGTACAGCCGAAAAATCGATAACGCTGCCATCAAGGCGAGGCTCAACAAGATGGAGCTAACCAACGTTGCTGCTGTCGCGCTTCGGCGCGCGGTGTTGACCATCCTCGGATGAGGCCGACATGCGTATCACCTCACCCATGTTCCTCTGTCCGCTCCTCCGTCCCTTCGGGGTCGGAGGCGCCCATCGGCTCGGCGTGAGCGTGCTCTCCGCGTTCACGCTCTCGGGGGCGCCGCTCTCGGTGCAGGACCTCTGGCCGCGCTTCATGAAGGCGGCCGGCAAGGACTGCGTGCTCGATCAGGGCCTGCCCAAGAGCGCGTCGGAGTACCTCCTGGTCGGGCACGCCCACTCGTCGCGACCCGTCACCCACCTCGCGGCCTCGGTCGAGCTCGGCGGCCGGCAGAAGGT
>JAEZBP010000416.1 GCA_023427125.1 Pseudomonadota bacterium
GGGGCGCGTCGATGTCCCGCTCGGGCGCCGCTCGCTCGCACGCCTCGCGCACGATCGCCTCCTCCTCGGCCGCGTCCTCCTCATGCTGGCTCATCGCTCGTCTCCTCCGGTGGTCCGCCCTTCAGCGTACTCGCGAGGCGCACCTTCGGACAACGCGCACAGACGCGCGCACGGGCACGGGCACGGGCTGTGTGCGTGATCAGGGCGGGGGGTCGAGGCCGGGCTCCTGCGCGGGGCTGGTGCGGAACACGCCTCGGCGCTGGAGGAGGCGGGCGGCGATACCGCACACGAGCGCCGACGCGAAGCCGGCGCTCAGCCCCCCGAGGACGTCGCTCGGGTAGTGCACGCCGAGATAGACGCGCGAGAACGCCACGAGCAGTGTGACCAGGAGCGCGAAGGACATCAGATAGATCCGCACGCTGCGCGGGCCCATCATGCGGCCGACCAGCTCGGCCATCGTGGGATAGAGCACCGCCGAGACCATCGTATGGCCACTCGGGAAGCTGAGATCGGAGGCGCCCATGAGGTAGGGCACGATCGTCGGTCGCTCGCGCCCGAACGACTCCTTGAGCAGCTCGTTCAGGACGCCGGCGCCGAGCATCGCGATCGTGACGAAGAGGGCCGCGCCGGGCCGCCGCGTCAGGAGCAGCCAGCCGACGAACGCGAGCGCGACGAGGAACGCGATCGTGCCGCTGCCGAGCGCGGTGAGGTCCCGCATCATGCCCTCCACGCTCAGGCCGCCGAGGCCGCGCGAGAGGTCGTCGGGCGTGCGGAGCGCGAGCAGGATGCGCTCATCGATCGTCAGGGTGTCCTCGCCGAGCTCCAGAAAGGCGTAGAGCAGGAGCGCGATCACCAAGAGCGCGCCGATCAGCTCCAGGTCAGTCGCTCGGAGCCACTCGCGCAGGCGCTCGCCCCGGGCGGTCTCGGCCATGAAGAGAAGGGTAAGCGCGCGAGGTCGGGCAGGAAGATTTCCCGCGGCGTGGCGGGCTCGCTACCATGTGGCCCATGTCTCCCCGCCTCGCCCTCGGCTCGCTCGCTCTCTCCCTCGTCGTCGCGTGCAGCGCAGGCGGGCCTCGCCCGCCGAACCCCGGCGAGGAGGACGCCCGCGTGCCGCCGGGCGTCGACGCGGGCCCTGTCGCGTTCACCTGCGCCCCGGGCGCGCCCGGCTGCCTGGGCAGCGTGTACTACGAGTGTGGCGCCGACGGGCGCAGCCGGAGCTTCGAGACGCAGTGCGACGAGGCGTGCGATCCGGAGCTGCGCTGCGTGCTCTGCCGCCCGGGCACGCGGCGCTGCGACGGCACCGTCTCGACGTTCTGCCGCGGCGACGGCCAGGGCTGGGTCAGCGGGAGGGACTGCGCGGAGTGGGGCTCGAGCTGCGCGGCAGACGGCTTCTGCGCCGACGCGTGCGCCGAGGCGGAGCGCACGAACAGCAACGTCGGCTGCGAGTACTGGCCGACGCCGCTCGCGAACACCGCCGAGCTCGATCGCAGCGTCTTCGACTATCGCGTCGTCGTCGCGAACCCGAACGACACGCCCGCCAACGTGCGGGTCACGCGCGCGGGCGCCGAGGCGTTCAGCGGGACGGTCGACGCGCACGGCCTGCGCGAGATCGCGCTCCCGTGGATCGACGCGCAGTCCTTCGGCATCCCGCAGGGGAGCTGGACCAGCATGGTCACGCCGGGCGGTGCGTATCGGCTGACCTCCGACGTCCCGGTGATCGCGTCGCAGTTCAACCCCTTCGAGTACAACGTCGGATCGACCTACTCGTACACCAACGACGCGACGCTGCTCTATCCGACCCACGTGCTCACGGGCGACTACATCGGCGTGAGCTACGCGCCGCTCAGTCGCCGGACCGGCAGCGAGGGTGGCCTCGGTGGCGGCAGCTTCAGCACGATCCGCTACCCCGGGTACATCGCCGTGGTCGGCGTCTCCCCCGAGCCCACGCGGATCGACGTCACGGCGCGAGGCAACATCGCGGCCGACGCCGGCGGACGCTTCCCGGCCACCTCGGCCGGCGGCAACTTCACCTTCACGCTGCAGCAGGGCGAGGTCGCGCACATCGCCGCGGCGCCACCACCCGAGTGCGCGCCGGGCAGGCCCGGCTTCGTGGAGGAGCGCGAGTGCGAGACGATCCCCTTCCTCGGCGAGACCTGCGACCTCTTCCAGACCTGCAAGGAAGACCAGCACGATCTGAGCGGCACGCGCATCGCCGCCGATCGTCCGGTCGCGGTCTTCGGTGGCCACGTCTGCGCGTACGTGCCGACCTCGGCCCAGGCCTGCGATCACCTCGAGGAGCAGATGCCGCCGATCCAGAGCTGGGGGCGAGCGTTCGTCGGCGCGCCGATGGGCGACGGCGGCCTCGCGGGGCAGAACGTGGTGCGCGTCGTGGCGGCGTTCGAGGGCACGACCGTGACGGTGACGCCCCCGCAGGGCGGCGTGAGCGGCGGCACGCTCTCGGCCGGACAGTTCCTCGAGTTCGACGCAACCACGCCCTTCGAGGTACAGGGCTCGAGCGCCATCATGGTGGCGCAGTTCCTCCGCGGGCAGTACGCGAGCATGCCCGCGTCGTCGCGCGGCGATCCCTCGTTGACGATCCTGGTGCCGGCCGAGCAGTACCGCGAGGACTACACGTTCATCCTCCCGAGCAGCTACAACGCCGGGACCAACGGACAGAACCACCTGCTCGTGGTGCGCCCGCCGGGGCTCGCGCTCACGCTCGACGGAGCGCCGGTGACCGCGACCTGGCAGCCGGTCGGAGGCAAGGAGATCGGCGTGCTGCTCGTCGGCGGCGGCACCCACACGATCAGCGGGGCCGAGGGCTTCGGGCTCATCGCCTACGGCCTCGGCAGCTTCACCAGCTACGCGACCCCCGCAGGCCTGAACCTCGAGCCGATCACGATCCTGTATTGAAGGACCGGGCTCACTGACGCGCGCGCATCAGCGCGGCGTGGAGGCGCGCGGCGATCCCTCGTTGACGATCCTGGTGCCGGCCGAGCAGTACCGCGAGGACTACACGTTCAT
>JAEZBP010000550.1 GCA_023427125.1 Pseudomonadota bacterium
CCTGCGAGGCGCGCCTCGACGAACTCCTCGGCCGAGAGGCTCGCGAAGGTCCGATCGAAGCGCACGACGTCGACCCGATCGGCGCCGGCGCCGAGGAGCAGCTCCTGGCGGCGCTCGATGGTCGTGAGCCGCGCGGGCGCGCGCTCGGGCGCCAGCACGGTGGCCGGGTGCGGATCGAAGGTCATCGCGACGACCTCGAGGCCCTCGCGAGCGGCCATCGCCCGCGCCGCCGCGAGCAACGCGCGGTGGCCGAGGTGCACTCCGTCGTGGTTCCCGGGGGTCACGACCGAGCCGGCGGTGTCGATCGGCAGAGGCACTGGCGGGGAATGCTGGTGCAGAATCGGGCGAGCGCAACTGTGTTGCTGGGCGCGCGCTTCGCGAGCGCGCGTGCCGAGCTACGCGGCACTGACCGGCTGGCGCTGCCCGTCCCCGGTGTCCAGTCAGCCGGAACCGCTCCGCTCGGCGTGCCCCGCGCGAGGTGATCTTGCCACAGCCGTTCAGCAGGATGGCACCCTGCGCGAGGCAGGCATGAGCGACGTAAGGCAAGAGCTCCGCTTTCGCACGCACCTCGTCGGCGAGGTGCTCGCGTACGTGTCCGAGCGCGGCGGCGACGCGGCGCGCCTGGCGTCGGAGCTGCCTCCGGGCGCCGCGACGCAGCCTTGGGTCGAGCTGCCGCTCGCGGCCCTCCACGCGTTCCTCGATCGCGCGGCGGACGCGGCGGCCGATCCCTGGCTCGGCGTCCACCTCGGGGCGCGCCTCTCGCGGACCACCTGGGATCTGTTGCAGGTGAGCTGCCTGAGCTCGCCGAGCCTCGGCGACGCGCTGCTCCGCATCGAGCGGCTCATCCCGCTCTTCAACGACATCGTCGAGATCGAGGTGCGGCGGTTCGAGCGCGAGCTCGCCTTCGTGCATCGCATCCCGGGCCAGCCCGAGGGCCTCTCCCGGCACGGCAACGAGGCCTTGCTCGTCGCGCTCCTGACCCGGGCCCGCGAGGCGACGGGGAGGCCCGTTCGCCCTCGCGCGGCCTGGGTCGCCCACTCTCGCGAGGGCAGCAAGGACGTCTTGCGCGAGGCGCTCGGCGTCGATGACGTCGCGGTCGGCGCCGGCGAGACCGGCCTCGCGTTCGATCCCTCGGTCGGCGAGCTGTCGCTCCGCTCGGCGGATCCCGTGCTGCTCGCCGTGCTCGACCGGCTGTCGGCGCCGATGCTGGAGCTGGTCGCAGAGCGGCGCGGGCTGGCCTCGCAGGTGCTGCGGGAGCTCGAGCGGCGCCTGGATCGGGGCGCGCCGCCGATCTCCTCGATCGCGCGTGCGCTCGGGATGAGCTCGCGCTCGCTCCAGCGCGCGCTCGCCGAGGCGGGGACGAGCTATCGCGAGCTGGTCGATCACGCGCGCCGCTGCCGCGCGCGCGCGCTGCTGGCCCAGGGCCTGCTCCCGGCCGACGTCGCGCTGCGGCTCGGCTACGCCGACCTCACCTCGTTCACGCGCGCGTTCGCCCGCTGGAGCGCGGGCACCCGAGCGGGTCTGCCGCGCTGAGGCGGCTCTGCTCGCTGGCGCGCGCAGTCACCGCGCGGCCGAGCTGCGCGGCCATTCCGTCCGGCCTTTCCGTCCGGCCTTTCCGTCCGGCCGGCGCTTCCCGTCCGGGGGAGCGGGGAACCGCTTCGCATTTCCTGAGCCGCCGTGACGATGCGACAGCCTTCGAGGCGTCCTGGCTCCCGCTCGGGCGTGCGGCGAATTCCTCAATCGTTTCCGAATCGTTCCTCTCTTCGGAGAGGCCGCTCCTCATCTCCGGGAGCCCGCTCCTCATGTCGGCGAGGCCGCTCCTCGATCGCTCGAGGCCGCTCCTCATGTCGGTGGGGCCGCTCCTCGATCGCGCGAGGTCGCTCCTCATGTCGGTGGGGCCGCTCCTCGATCGCTCGAGGCCGCTCCTCGATCGCCCGAGGCCGCTGCTCATGTCGGTGAGGCCGCTCCTCGCTCGCTCGAAGCCGCTGCGCTCACGCTCGAGCTCGCTTCCGATCGCGAGGAGGCAGGGACGGGCAGGCTCCGGCGAGAGGAGCCAGCTCGATTGGCGCGCTCGGCGACGACTCTGGCGCGCCGTGCCTTCGGTGGCCGGCGGGCGACGGCTAGCGATCTCGGATGCGTAGATCTCTTGTTTGCATCGCCCTCGTCCATGCGCTGGCCTCCACCGCTTTCGCGCAGGAGCAGGAGCCGCCCGCGCCTCGCTGGCGCCCCGACAACTACGTCGGCGCGAGCCTCATGGGCTTCGCCGGCTTCCTGCGCGTAAACGTCGGGAGCTACGAGGTCTCTTACGAGCACGTCTTCGAGCGCCACCACGGCGTCCGAGTGGCTGGCGACTTCATCCACGTGCACCAGGACGCCGCGCACGTTCAGACCCACCAGTGGACCTTCGGCGGCTCGCTCGGCTATCGCTACTACTTCGGCCCCGGCGTCGGTCCTTTCCTGGGCGCCTCATTCGGATACCGGCGCGGCTTCGGGCACTACGGCGTGCACCATCAGCCCGAGCACACGCGCCTCGCGAACGAGCAGATCCGGGTGGTCGGGCAGGTCGGCTACCGCTTCTTCGTCGAGCACCTCGCGCTCCAGATCGTGCCCGGGGGGGGCCTCGGCTACGGGGAGTACAGCGTGTGGGCGACCGACCGCGACGACCCCGCCGGCCAGGCCGCCGCCCGCTACTCCCGCGACGTCCTGGCGCCCAACGCCCTGGTGATCGACCTCGAGCTCACGATGGGCTTCGGCTTCTGAGAGGCTGTCGCGCGATCGCCTGCGCGAGGTGTCGTCCCTAACCCCGAGGCGGTCATCCAGGGCCGATGCGTCATCGCGATGAACGCGGCCGAGACGGAGGCCGGAGACGAAGACCGATGCCGACGCGCACGCCGCTAAGAGCCGGTGGCCGGCCGGCGATCATGCGCGGAAGCCCGAATCGAGGCGGCCAAAGCCGGGAGCCGAGCCGAAGGCGAGGCCCCGGCCCTTACGCGCAGCTGAGTGCTAGCGGAGCTGCACGCCGTCGTAGTCGCGGTGCGAGAACGGCAGATCGAGGCGCGGCTCGCGCGGGAAGCGCGCGCGGTAAACCGAGAAGCCCTCGCCGAGCGCCGCACGGTCGAAGCGGGTCGGGAAGTAGTTGAGGTGGAGGAGCGCGGACGCGGCGCGCTCCTCGAGCGTGCTCGCGCGCTCCATCTCCTCTCGCGCCCCCGCGTGCAGGCACGCGTCGATCGCGCGGGCCAGCGCGGCCTCGTCCCACTCGGTCGGCTCGTAGGCGTCGTCCTCGAGGTCCGCGCCGCTCGCCGGCGTGGGATCGTTGTGCTCGCGCCAGAGCGAGACCTCGCCCGAGTCGAGCGGCACGAAGGGATCGACGTAAGCGCCGTTGAGCCAGGTGTTGAAGTGCACGTGCGGCACCCCGAACGGGAACGTCACGAGCGCGTCGACGCCGCTGTAGCCGGAGATCGCGATCGCCTCGCCGCGCTTCACGCGCTGGCCCGGCTCGACGAGCGGGCGGCTCAGGTGGTTGTAGGTCGTCACGAGCCCGCGGCCGTGATCGATCAGCACCTTGCGGCCGCCCCGGTGGAACTCGCTCGAGACGCGCAGCACGCGGCCCGGCGCCGCTGCGACGACGGAGGTGCCCGGCGGGATTGCGAGGTCGGTGCCGTTGTGGCTGTCGTAGGTGTTGCCGCCGCCCGTGAAGTCGAGGACGTCGGTCACGCAGACCGACCAGCCGAGCTCGGGCGGGGGCTGGCGGTAGTTGTAGAGGTTCGTGATCGGGACCCGCCGCCCGGCCGGCTTGCCGCCGAGCCAGAGGGTCAGGCCCATGCGCGGCCGGAGCTGGCGCAGCGCGGTGAGATCGTAGCGAGACTTGGGCGTCGTCGCGTCGCCCCGCAGCATCAGCCACGTCTCCGAGGCCGCCTTGCCGAAGGGGCGCAGGCCGAGCGCCTCGATGAACCCGACACGCATCACTGGCAGCAGGAGGTCGGCATGAGGAAAGGGACGCAGAGCGGGACGAGGGTGCCGCCGTCGTCGCGCAGCTCGTAGTCTTCGCCGGGAACGCGCAGCTCGCGGATCGCGCGCACGTCGCCGCTGCCGGGCAGCGCCGCGGCGTCGCGGAGCGGGCAGAGCGGCAGGCCGCAGAGGTGCGCGATCGGAGCGCAGCACGCCTCCGGCACCGCCATGTACTCGATCGCGCGCACCTCCATGTCGGTCACGCTGAACGCGTTCTGGCAGCTCGCGATGCCGTGGCCCGGCGAGGTGTCCGCGGTGTCGGGCGCGTTGCCCGGCGTCGGATCGACCACGCTGAAGCGGCCGGCCGGGCCCTGGCTGCACTGCATGTTGGTGTCGGCGTCGTCGCAGGGGCCGCTCGGCGGCCCGCAGCTCGTCAGCGGGTTCGGATCGACCTGGCTGACGGTGATCGGCTCGCCGTCCTCGTCGCGCGCATTCGGGCGGTACGGATCGGGGCAGCCGAGCTCGTTCGGGATGCTCCACGCCTGGCTCGAGGAGCTGCCGCCCTCGATGATCCAGCCGTTGTCGGTGCGGGCGCCCACCAGCGCGTCGAGGATCGGCGCCGGCAAGCCCGGGAACTCCTGGAGGATCTCCTGGCGGTAGCTCGACGCGCGCCCGCCAGCGATCCCGGTGAGGACGTTGACGTCGTAGTTGCCGGTCGGCAGCTCCTGGCAGTCGACCGGGACGCGCTCGTAGGTCTCGGCGGGCTGGTTGCCCGGCGGGATGTACGGCACCCGGCACGCCGGGTTGGTCTCGTCGAGGTTCACCGCGGCGATCGGCGCCGCGATGACGTCGATGCTCGGCGCGAAGGTGTCCTTCGAGGCGGTCTGCGTCGGCCGGATCGCGCCGATGATCACCGCGTCGGGGATGCCCACCGCGAGCTCGATCGGGTTGCGCGCGCGGCGCAGGATCACGATCGGGTGCTCCCAGCGGATGCCCGCGGCGCCGAGCGTCGGGTGCAGATCCTGCTCGCCGTCGCGATCGGCGTCGACCGGCAGCACGAAGTACCCGTAGCCCGACGGATGCGGATCGATCGACATGCCGGCCGCTTCGAGCGTCCGGACCCAGTCCTGCCGCGTCGGATCGATGAGCGAGAGTGAGAGCCGCGTCTGGTCCCAGAGCATCTGCTCGCGCACGACCGCGTCGGTGGTCGGCGGGATGATCGCCTCGGAGCTGAGCGCGCTCGAGCCCTCGCCGATCTCCGAGGCGGGCAGCTCGGTGTTCACGATCGCGCCGAGCGTCACCGCGACGCCGCTCACCACCTGCCCGTTCGGGCGATCGTCGATGGCGTCGAAGTGGATGCGCGCGAACTGCGGCGGGTCCTCCGCCGTGTTGACGAACGCGCCGCCCGCCACGTCGCCCTTGGTCGCGAGCCGCCGGACCGAGAAGAACGGGTTGAAGTCCGCGTCGCGATCGAAGAAGCCGCGGATCTGGTAGTCGACGCCCGCCTCCCGGCCCTCGGGGGCGAGCGCGATCTCCGGCCACACCACGCTCGTCGAGCGCGTGATGACCTGGGTGAGCTCCGCCGGCTCCGGCGCGGGCGGCAGGCAGTCGTCGGGCGCGCAGAGCTCGCTGCCCGGCACGATCAGCAGGTTCTCGGCGCTCGCCGCGCTGCCCTGCGGAGGCGGCGGGTTGTTCGAGAAGAAGAGCAGGAGGATCACGTTCCCGCGGACCGCCGTCGGGCCGTTGGCGTCGTGCTCGCAGGTCGGGCGCTGGCCGACGTAGAGGACCGACCCCTCGATCGCGCCCGCGACGTCGGGCACCGAGCCCGGGCCCGGGTCCACCTCGGGCGGCTCGCACCCGAGGAGCGTGGCGAGGACGAAAAGGAGCAAGTGACTGCTGCGGCGAGTCATTCGAACCTCTAGTAGCGGAACGTCACGGTGCCCATGAAGCGGCGATCGATCGGCTGACCGAAGGGATGCTCGCGGTGCTCCTCGATGAGGTTCGTGCCGACCACCGCGAGCTCGAGCTGATCCTCGAAGAAGCGCCAGCCGATGCGGGCGTTGAGCACGACGTACGAGGGGAGGGCGAAGTCGACGAACGCGGTGCCGCCGCGCTCGGTGTCGATCACCTGCTCGATCCAGACCTGGTCGCTCACCCACGAGAAGTCGACCGCCAGATCGAGCCCGAAGGGCGCGCGGTACTGGACGCCGGCGTTGACCTTGTGGGCGCTGGTGCGCTGGTCGAGCCCGAGCGGACCGAGCGCCTGCGAGCCGAAGGGGCTCGTCTCGTGGATGGCGTAGTTCACGTACAGATCGAGGCCGGTGACCGGGTAGACGCGCGCGCCGATCTCGCCGCCGATCTGCTGGAAGTCGGTGGCGTCGTTCTGCCACTGGAGCTCGGCGAGCGGGAAGGCGCCGAGGCTCGGATCGAACGCGGCGTTGGGGTTGCGCGCCGCGTCCCAGAGCCGGAAGGCGTTGTTCCGGGTCAGCAGGATCTGATCGAAGACGAGGTTGTAGTAGCCGTTGAGCTCGACCGAGAAGTACTCCGTCTCCTGCAGCATGTAGCCGAGCTCGATCGACACGATGCGCTCGGGGCTCAGGCTCTCGTTGCCGACGCCGAACGCCGTCACGCCTCGGAGCGGCGTCGTGTTCGGCACGCGCAGGTACGACTCGACGAACGTCGGGCTGCGGAACGCGGTGCCCGCCGTGAGGCGGATGCTCTGGCGCGGGGTCGGGTGCACGACCACCGAGCCGCGGGGCGAGACCTGCGGCTCGCTCAGGAGCGGGTGCTGATCGAGCCGGCCGCTCAGCACGATCTGCACGGCGTCGTTGATCCGCAGCGTGTCCTGGAGGAAGACGTTGAAGTGGTGCTGCGTCTGGACCTCCTGGATCCAGTCCCAGTCGATCTCCTTGAAGCGGTAGCCCACGCCGCCGATGATCTGGTTGTTGAGCCCCTGAACGATGTCGAACTGATTCTGATAGACGAGCTCGACGTCGAGCACCGTCTGGCGATCGACGCGCACCCGCTGGGTGAGCGGGATGCCGCCGTCGCGCTCGCCGACGTTCCCGTGGTTGGCCTGGAAGTGGTTCCAGAACACGCGCCCCGAGAGGCCGAACGCGGTGCGGGCCTGCACGTAGGTCTGCGCGAAGAGGGCGTCCTGGAGGTAGAGCTCGCGCAGGCGGCTCAGCCCCTGGAACGAGCGGTCGCCGGTGGCGAGCGCGGTGCCGGCGCTCAGGCTGTAGCCGTCGGCGACGCGCAGCTGCGCCTCGCCGTTGAACCAGAGCCGGCTGAAGCCGAGGTTCGGATCCCGCGCGAAGGAGTGGACGTCGACCCGGTCGGGGCCGACGGCGCGCGCGAAGAGATCGGCCCGCTCGTAGCCGCCGCCGAGCCGGAAGCTCAGCGCGTCGACGCGGCGGGTCACGGTGCTCGCCACCCGCAGCTGGCCGTGCGAGCCCACGCCGCTCGAGACCCACGAGCGGTACTGGCCCATCGGGCGCGTGATGATGTTCACGATGCCGGTGAACGCGTCGGCGCCGTAGAGCGCGGAGGCCGGGCCGCGGATCACCTCGACGCGCTCGATGTCCTCCATCGAGATCGGGATGAGCGACCAGATCGTCCCCCCGATGAAGTCGAGGTACACCGAGCGGCCGTCGATCAGCACGATGGCGCGGTTCGAGACGCGCTGGTTCAGGCCGCGGATCGAGATCTGGACGTCGCCGGGGCTCGCCGTCAGCAGCTCGACGCCCGCCACGCGGCGCAGCGCCTCGCCAGGGTTGTTGAAGCCCGAGAGGCGCAGGTCCTGCGCGGTGACGAGCGTCGTCGAGTTGGGCGCCTCGAGCGGCGACTGCGCGGCGCGCGACGAGGAGACGACGGTCTCTTCGTAGGTGTCGCCCTCGCGCTGCGCGCCGAGGACGAGCGCGCTGTCTCCCTCGCTTTGGCCCTCGGCGCCCTCGGCCGGCGCGGCGCCCTCGCCCGGCCCCGCCGGAGTGGTCTCCTGTGGCGCGGCGCGGCGCTCGCGGAGCGTCGCCGCCAGATCGCGCAGCTGCTGGGCGCGCGCCCGCAGCGCGTCGCTCTGGGAGGACTCCGCGAGCGTCTCGATCTGGGTGGCCGACTCCTCGAGCGCCTCGATCTCTTCCTCGCTCGCGATCGGCGCGGCGTCGGGCGCGGCCGGCGCGGGCGTCGCGGCCTCGGAGGGTGTCGCCTGCGCCACGGTCTCGCGCTCGCTCAGCGCCTCGAGCCGCGCCTCGAGCGCCTCGAGGAAGCCGAGCACCTCGGCGCGGTCGGGCGGATCGCTCTCCAGGTAGCGCTGGAAGTAGCTGATCGCCTCGGAGTAGCGGCCCGACTCCGCGTACGCGCGCCCGATGTTGTAGAGGACGTTCGGGTGCGGGAGGATCGCGTAGGCGGCCTCGAGCTCCCGGACGCCGGCGTCGACGTTGCCCTCGGCGACGAGCGCCATGCCCTGACGGAAGTGGCGGCGCGCCTCGGTGCGCACGTCGGCGCGCGCGACCGGCACGAGGAGGACCAGCGAGAGCGCGGCAGTCGAGAGCGCGGCGGCGAGGGAGCCGCGGAGCGAGCCTTGGGATCCGACCGTCACCGCTTCCTCCAGCAATGAGAGCGCACCCGCATCAGTACGGGTCCATCTTGAAGCCGTTCATCGGCCGCCCGCTCGGGTCCCGCTCGGGCGGTGGGCGAGGGCGAACAGGGCTCGGGCGCACAGGGCTCGGGCGAACAGGGCGAGGCCGCGAGGGCGTCGCCGCGGGCGGCTCGACCGCCTCGAGCTCCGCGTCGACCTCGAGGCGATCGCCGACGATCACGCGCGTGACGGAGTAGTCGCGGTAGCCCTCGCGCGCGAAGACCAGCGTGACCTGGCGACCGCGCGCCGCCGCCTCGCCGCTCCACTCGATGTCGGCCGGGGTCGGCCCGTACGTCCGATCGCCGACGCGCACCATCGCGCCCGCGGGCGTCGAGCGGAGGATGACCATCGTCGTCTGGACCGCCGGCTCGCTCGGCTG
>JAEZBP010000587.1 GCA_023427125.1 Pseudomonadota bacterium
TCGCGGCGGCGACCCGGGCGCAGCTCGGCACGAACGGAGCGCTGATCCTCGAATGACCCGCCTCGTCACCACGCTCGTGATCGTGCTGCTCACCGCCGGCGTCGTGCACGCCCAGGACGGCGCGAGCCCGGACGAGCTGCTCGCGGAGGGCGTCGAGCTCCGCCGGCAGGGGCGAGACGCCGAGGCCCTCGAGCGCTTCGAGCGCGCGCATGCGATCGCGCCCTCGCCGCGGGCGCTCGCGCAGATCGCGCTCGCCGAGCATGCGCTCGGCCGCTACGTGCGCGCCGAGGCGCGGCTCGAGGCCGCGCTGCGAGAGGGGGAGCACGATCCATGGATCGCCGAGCGGCGCGAGGCGCTCGAGGGCGCGCTCGCGTCGATCGGCGCGAACCTCGGCACCCTCGCGCTGGAGGGTGGCGTCGACGGCGCGGAGGTGGTGCTCGACGGAGAGATCATCGGCGTGCTGGCGGCGGGCGCCCGCCTGCGGGTGCCGGTGGGCAGCGCGACCCTGGCGATCCGCGCGCCGGGATACCAGCCGCTCGAGCGCTCGATCGCGATCGAGGCCGGCGGCGTGACGCACGAAGCGGTCGCGCTCGAGGCGATCGTGACGGTCGAAGCGGTCGCTTCTCCTCCGCCCGAGCCTCCCCCTCCGTCGCAGCCCGCGCCCGCCGAGGCGCCTGCGCTGGGCGATCCTCATCCGGCCTGGGGGACGGTCGCGGGCGGACTCACGGTGCTCGGCGTCGGGTGGGTGGCGCTGGTGGCGGGCGTGGTGGCGACGGAGCCGAGCATGGAGCGGCTCTCGGTCGCGGCTTCTCCCGTCGCAGGTCCGTGGCTCCTGCTGAGCCCGATGTTCTCGACCCGCCAGGACCCCGGCGTCGTCCTGGGCCTCGTCCTCGACGGCATCGCGCAGGCCGCGGGGGCGACGGTCGCGATCATCGGCCTGCTCACGCGTGAGCGCTCGCCTCTCACCACCGCGCTCGGGCCTCGCGACGACGCGCCGCGGCTCGCGCTCTCGCCGTGGGCGCCGGAGGGCGGTGGCGCAGGGCTGACCGTCGCGCTCACCCACCTCTGATCGGATCGCGAGCGCGTTCAGCGCTCGATGATCGTGACGGCGAGGATGCGCGTGGGGCTCGCGGGCGGCTCTCCGATCGCGATCGCCGAGAGCGCGTCGAGCCCGTCGATCACGCGGCCGAAGATCGTGTAGCCGCCGTCGAGGTGGCGCGCCGCCGCGAAGGTGATGAAGAACTGCGAGCCGTTCGTGTCGGGGCCCGCGTTGGCCATGCCGACGACGCCGGCGCCGTCGAAGCTCAGCGAAGGATGGATCTCCAACCCGAACTGGTAGCCGGGGCCGCCGGTCCCCCAGGTGCTCGTCGGTCCGCTGACGGTGTTGGGATCCCCGCTCTGCGCCATGAAGCCGGCGATCACCCGGTGGAACGCGATGCCCTCGAAGAAGCGGTGGCGCGCGAGCCACACGAACGAGCCGACGGTGATCGGCGCCTCTGCCTCGGCGAGATCGATCACCATCGTGCCCGCGTCGGTCTCGACGATAGCGCCGTAGTCGACGCCCTCCTCCGTCCCGTCGCCGACCGTCGAGAACGATCGCACCGGCGCGCTCACGAGGAAGGGCGTCGCCGACCAGCCGTCGGGGACCGAGCCGCCGCCCGAGTCCCAGGTCGGAGCCCCGCCGGAGTCTCGCGCGCTCGCCGCGGCATCGGCTCCCGTGACAGGAGCGCCATCGCAGCCGGCGACGGCAGCGACGAGGGTGGCGAGCAGGAGGATGCGGCCGAGCATGCCCGCACGATAGCATTCCGGATTGTCCGACAGCTCCCTCGCAGCGCCGAGCGGAGCACGCAGGCAGCTCCGGCGCGCCGGCCACGATCACTGTGCCAAGCGCAGCGGGCACTTCGTGGGGCCGGCGGTGTAATGGTCGCGGCCGAGCTCGTCAGCGTCCCCGAAGCGCGCACAGGGCGCGCCTCCAGGCAGGAGAGAGTCATGAGCAAGAACGCCGAGAACGAGTGCCGCTGCGAGCGAACGTCCTGTGGGTGCGCCCCGGCGAAGGCCGAGCGCTGCGGCTGCGGCGCGCAGTGCGAGTGCGAGCGCACGTGCAAGTGTGGGAGCGGCTGCGGCTGCGGCGCCCGGCAGTAGCCCGGCCCCAATCGCCAGCGAGCCTCGGCGGCCTGCGAGGGCTCCGGGGCTCGCTGTGTCTTGGGCGCTCGAGCGGGGCGCGCGAAGAGAAACTGTAATGCCCGGCGCGGACGCCCGTCGGCCGGGCATGAGCACACGCTGTCACCCGGCGCCGGCACGCCGGAGCACTACACTGCCGCCGATGAGCTCGGCGCCTGATCTCACGCCCGACAAGGTCCAAATTCTCGTTGCGAATCACCAGCGCTTCCTCGCGTTCCTTCGGCCGCGGGTCGGGAGCGATGAGGTCGCGGAGGAGATCCTCCAGGCCGCGTTCGTGAAGGGCATCGAGAAGAGCGAGACGATCCGCGACGGGGAGAGCGCGGTCGCGTGGTTCTATCGGCTCCTCCGCAACGCCGTGATCGATCACTATCGCCGCAGCGACGCGGAGCGGCGGGGGCACGCGCGCTACGCGGACGAGAACCGCGAGGCGGTGGCTGAGCTCGAGGTGGCGATCGAGGGCGCGGTCTGTGCGTGCGTCGGCGATCTGATCCCGACGCTCAAGGCCGAGTACGCCGAGATCCTGCGGCGCGTCGACCTCGAGGGGCGCTCGGTGGTCGAGACGGCGGCGGCGCTCGGCGTGACGCCGAACAACGCGGCGGTGCGCCTCCACCGCGCGCGCGAGGCGCTTCGCAAGCGGCTCGAGCAGAGCTGCGGGACCTGCACGGAGCACGGCTGCCTCGAGTGCACGTGTCCGCGCGGCCAGTGCTGAGATCCGTACGCGAGCTGTTGGCCTACTCGTGGCTCCGCTCGAGCTCGCCGAGCACGATGGCGCGGACGACGCTGACGGGGTCGCGGCCCTGCAGGACGGCGGCGCTCACCTCGTCCATGTCGAGCGGCGCGGCGACGCGGCCGTCGACCACGACGTCGAGGCGGCGGGTGCGAGGATCGGCGACCGCGATCGCCCAGCGCTCGCCCTCCGGATCGAGGACGAGCGTGTCCACGAAGGGGCGGGCGAGCTCGACGCGCGCGTCGGGGGTGACGACGAAGCGCCGGCCCGCCTCGCGGATGATGAAGGCGTAGCGATCGCTCCGCGCCGCGAGCGTGAGCCCGCCGGCCCACTCGCCTCGGTAGCGAACCGCTCCGTCGATCACCACCACCCGGCCGACTCCGCGCCGGCCGGCGTAGCCGACGTGGCCGGCCTCGCTCGCGACGAGGGCCTCGACCGCCGCGAGGCGCGGGCCGACCGCGCCGTCATGCACGACGTGCGCTCCGTCGGCCTCGCGCGCGACGTAGAGGAGCGCGCCGCTCGCGGGCACGAAGCGCAGGCGATCGACCTCGAGGTGCGAGGCGAGGTGGGCGCCGTCGCGCCAGACCTCCACGGTTCCGCCGGCCGGCGCGAGCCAGGCGACGGAGCCTCCGCCGGCCGCGATGGCGAGCTGCTCGGCGGAGGGCGCGGGATACGAGCGCGCGCCGTGCACGACGAGGCGCTGATCGTGCCTCACGACGATCGCGGCCCACCGAGGCTCGCTCGTCGCGAGCGCGAGCTCTCGGACCTCGTCGCCGCTCGCGACCACCCGGCCGTCGATCACGACGTCGGCGCCGTCGCTCCGCACGCCGACGTAGCCGGTGAGCGCGCCCTTCGCGCCGAGCCCGAGGGCCGCGACGCGATCGAAGGCGGGGCCTGGCTCTCCATCGATGACCGCGTGCTCGCCCTCTCGGTCGCGCCCGATGTAGAGGAGGCGCCGGCACTCGGCGTCGAGCGCCAGGCTCCCGGCCCGCAGCGACTCGAACGCGGGGCCGGCCACGCCGCCGTCGACGACGCGCCACCCTTCTTCGTCCTGCGCCGCGTAGATGAGGCGCTCGCCTCGCACGAGCAGCTCGCCGATCGCCTCGAACGCGGGCCCGAGCTCGCCGGCCGCCGAGACATGCCAGCGCCCGCTGCGCTCGACTGGCACCACCGGCCCGCGCGAGGTCCACGCGAGGTGCGTGAAGCCGACCGCGTCGAAGGGCTCGCTCGCCTGGCCGTCGACGACGATGCGCTGGCGCGCACCCTCCTCGACGATCACCGCGCGCCGCACCCGATCGGGGCTGCGCCCGTGCCAGACCACGACCGGCCCGCACCCCGAGGCGAGCACCGACAGCAGGGCGAGGACCACATGGGTCGCTCCGCTGACCGACGGCATCCCGACACCTGCGAACGGCGGCAGGTGTCGGCCTTCCGTCACTCCGCTCCGCTCCTTGCTCACGGCTGGAACACGGGCGGGACCGCGCTCGTCAGCGTTCCGCGCGCGACCGGTCGATCCTTCACGGTGGCCTTCACGTCGTAGCGCCGCGCGTTGGCGATCTCGTGGGTGAGCGTGACCTCGTAGCGGAGCGTCGCGCCCGCGAAGACGGGCTCGATCAGCTTCATGTCGAGCGCGCCGGCGAAGCCCATGCGCTGCCGGGGCCCGCCGAGGCGGCTGAGGAGGCCTCGCTCGAGCGGGGTCGGCGGCCGCCCTCCGAGCCGCGCGCGCGCCTCGATCGCCTTGAGCGCCTCGAGCGCGTCCTCGCGCGTGAACCCCTCGGCCTCGGCGCCGCGGACGATCGCGAGGATGATGTCGAGCGCGTTGGAGGTCTGCCCGAGGCCCTCGATCGTGTACACCCCCGGCCAGAGGCTCAGGCCTGGGAAGTGACCTTCGAAGACCGGCTCGCTCGCCGAGACGTGCTTGAAGCCTGTCAACTTGGGCTGCGATGACAGTTCGACGCCGTCGATGGCGTCGAGGAAGAGGAAGGGGCGCCGATGCGGGATGAGCATCGCGATCGTGTCGGCCCCGAGGCGCAGCGGCGTCATGCGGTCAGCCCTCCGTCGACGACCAGGCTCTGGCCGGTGATGTAGCTCGCGTCGTCGGACGCGAGGAACGCGATCGCGCGGGCCAGCTCGCGCGGATCGCCGGCGCGGCGCATCGGCACCCGCTCGACCAGCGCGGCGCGCGCGGGTGCGGGCGCGCGG
>JAEZBP010000635.1 GCA_023427125.1 Pseudomonadota bacterium
CCGGCGATCCACGTCGACTGGCGGGACGCGCTGCGCAGCTTCGTCGCCCACACACGCGCGCCGGTGCACACCTGGTCGCGCCCGAGCCGCCGCTTCCCCGCGCGCATCGGCGCCGTGCCGGGCCGCACCTACCGCCTGCGCCCCGCGCTGCGCCCGACGATCCTCGTCGCGATCGACACCTCGCTCAGCATGAGCGAGGCCGAGCTCGCCGAGGTCGCGCGCCAGCTCCGGCCGATGAGCGAGCTCGCGCGGCTCATCGTCGTCGAGTGCGACGCCGCGATCGCGCGCGTCTACCCGTTCCACGGCGCGATCGATCGCGTGAAGGGCCGCGGCGGCACCGATCTGCGGCCGGTCTTCGAGCCGCGCTTCCTGCGCCAGCACGCCGCCGACGGCGTCGTCTACTTCACCGACGGCCAGGGCCCCTTCCCCGATCGCGCCCCCGCGATCCCGGTGCTCTTCATGCTCACCAAGCCAGGCGACTTCGCGTGCCCGTGGGGCCTGCGCGCGCGCCTCGGCCGGCGCTGATCTCCCGCCGCTTCCTGCGCTACCGTTCGCCCATGGACGTGTTCGATCGGGGCAAGGAGATGTTGGTCGCGCTCCGCGAGGCGATCGAGCGCGCGGAGCCGCTGATCGAGGTCGGCGCCACCTTGATGGAGTCGGCCGGCGGCCTCGTGCGCGAGACCCAGCAGCTCGTGTGCGACACGCGCGGCCTCGTCACCAAGGCCTCCGGCACCCTCGAGCGCTGCGACGCGATCCTCGACGAGGGGCCCGCCCTCGCGGCGCAGCTCGGCGCGCTGATGAAGGCGCAGACCGTCCTCGCGGAGCTCGAGCGCGAGCGCGTCGCCCGCGCGCTCGAGCCGGGCGCCGGCGAGCCCGAGCACGCCGAGTGAGCGGCGCTCGCCTCGCGCCGGAGCGAGAGCGCCCGGCCCGGCGGCTCTTCGATGTATCCTGAGCCGATGCAGGAGCCGCCGATCCCCGAGGACGAAGCCACCCGCCTCGAGCTGCTGCGCGCGTGCAAGATCATGTACACGCCGGCCGAGCAGGCCTTCGACGACGTCGCGCGGCTGGCCGCCGAGCTCTGCGGCACCGAGATCGCGCTGATCACGCTGGTCGACTCCGATTACCAGTGGTTCAAGGCGAAGGTCGGCGTCACGCAGGCGGGCACCGCGCGCGATCTGTCGTTCTGCGGCCACTGCATCGCCGCTCGAGAGCCGATGATCGTCGAGGACACCCACCTCGATCCGCGCTTCGCCGACAACCCCCTGGTCACCGGCGATCCGCACCTCCGCTTCTACGCCGGCGTCCCGCTCGAGGTGGAGCCGGGCTCGGCGATCGGCGCGCTCTCCGTCGCCGACCGCCGCCCGCGCACGATGCCCGCCCGCCAGCTCGAGTCGCTGCGCCGGCTCGCCGCGCAGGTCTCGCGCGAGCTGCGCCTGCGGCGCGATCTGGAGCGCACCCAGCCGCCGCCGCCCCCGCCCGACGACGTGCCGCTCGGCCCGGGCTCGGTGATCGACGGCAAGTGGCGCGTCGCGCGCGAGGTGGGCCGCGGCATGGTCGGCGCCGTCTACGAGGCGCACGACGAGGACGGGCAGCGCGCGGCGGTCAAGGTCCTCCTGCCCGTCTGGCGCAACAACAAGCGCTTCCTCGAGCGCTTCGCGCGCGAGGCGAGGGTGCTCATGCGGGTCGAGAGCCCGCACGTCGGGCGGCTGATCGACGTGGGCAACCTCGAGATCGCGCGGGGGGACCTGCCCTACCTCGTGCTCGAGTACCTCGACGGGCTCGACCTCGATCACCTCGTGGAGGGCGGACGATCGGTCGACTACCGCCAGGCGTTCGCGTGGGGCGCCGACGCCTGCGACGGCGTGGCGGCCGCGCACGAGCTCGGCGTCGTGCACCGCGATCTGAAGCCCTCCAACATCTTCCTCGCGGACACCGGCGAGGCGGCGCCCATCGTGAAGGTGCTCGACTTCGGGATGGCCCACGGCGATCCCTCGCTCGCGCCGGGCGTGAAGCTCACGCGCGAGAGCGATCAGCTCGGCTCGCCCGCGTACATGTCGCCCGAGCAGATGGTCGCCTCGCACGACGTGGACGCGCGGACCGACGTCTGGTCGATGGGCGCGCTCCTCTACGAGCTGGTCAGCGGGCGGCTGCCCTTCGCCGGCGCCACGCAGCTCGCGATGTTCGCCAACGTCATGACCGCGCACCCCGAGCCGCTGCCCGACGCCGTGCCGCCCGCCGCGCGCGAGATCGTGCTCCGCTGCCTCCAGAAGGATCGCGCCTCGCGCTACGACTCGATGCGCGAGCTCGCGGCGGCGCTGCGCACCGCGCCTCCGTGGTGATCTGCGATCACGCGATCAGAAGATGAAGAAGCCGCCGAGGTGCATTGCGAACTGGTTCGTCTCGACGCTCAGGTCGAAGTCGCCGAAGAACGTGTGGGCCTCGTTGAACACCTGGTGATGGCGCCAGCCGAGCTCGAGCAGCCCACCGAAGCGCGAGTCGACGATCAGCATCGCGCCCGCGAGCACGCCGATGTTGAAGCCCGGCCACGCCTCGTCGCCGCTGCCGGCGGGATCGTCGAGCACCGCGAGCGTGAGGCCGAAGGGCAGGCCGAGGTAGGGCTCGATCGCGATCGCGTCGGCGAGCTCGAAGCGGTAGCGGCCCTTCACCCAGACGTCGATGTCGAAGACCGCCTCCCGCTCGCCGCTGAAGGCCGCGTCCGCCTCGAACGTGAGCAGCTCGAAGATCCCGCCGATCGCTACGTAGTCG
>JAEZBP010000643.1 GCA_023427125.1 Pseudomonadota bacterium
CCTTCGATATCCTGCGGGGCGAGGGCTCGGGCGCGCTCACCCCCGCGCCCGACGCCCCCTTCGCCGAGGTCGCGAGCGCGCTCGCCGCGAGCCGGGCGCGCCGGCTCGACCTCTGAGCGCCGGAGCGCGCCAGCCAACCGAGCGGAACGCCGAGCGGCGGGCTCACCCTCGGCTGGATACCGGGGACGGGCGGCGCCGACTGGACGAAGAGGTCGCGCTGCTCGGCCTGCGCGCGCGAGGGCGCGCGCCAGGCAACACAGCGCGCCCAGCAAACTCAGGCGCTCGGCAGACCGGGGAGGACGGTCCAGCGCTCGCCGTCGAGGACGTGAACCCCATCGATGCAGCCGGCGGCGACCACGTCGCCGTTCGAGCTCACGCTGAGGCAGCTCAGGTAGTCGCCGGCGATGGCGGGGATCGCGTCCCTCCCCTGCTTTCCGTCCCACACGAGGAGCCGAGCGCCGGTGGCGATGTAGATGTCGTCGCCGCGCGCCGCGACTGCGTAGAAGTCCTCGTCCGTCTCCGCGCTGATGCCGCCGATCCGCTTCAACGCGATGCCGGCGCCTTCGAAGTAGTTCGGTCCGTCGCGGCCCACGACGATCACGCGCTCGGGCGAGAGCGCGAGCACGTCGAGGTAGCAGCAGCCGTCGGGCACCTCCACGGCGGCCCAGGCGGTGCCATCGAAGTGTGCGACCGCGTCGTCGCCCGCGACGTACATGCTCTTCGAGCTCGTGCCGTGGATCGCGTAGATGAGCTTGTCGTCGTCGAAGAGCCCGACGTCGACCGGCTCCCAGCCGGTCGCGGTCCGCGCGAGCACCGCGCCCGCTATGTCGCCGGCCCAGAGCTCCTCATCGCTCGTGCCCCACAGCGCGAGCAGCTTCGACCCCGCGACCTTCTCTTTGCGCCAGGTGCCCGACGCGTTGGTGTGATAGCGCTTACCGACCGCGTGCAGGGCGCCGGTCCGAGAGACCCACAGAGCGTCGAGGCGCTCGCCCGCGACGTACACGATCTCGACGTGCGAGTCGTTCTTCTTCGGGTTTCCGTGGCGCACGATGCGCCCTCCGGCCTGCAGCGAGTACACATCGCCGGCCGGTGCCACCGCCGTCCTCAAGATCGCGAGCTTCGCCATCGCCTTCGCACCTCCACGCTCGCTTCGCACGAAGCCACGGAGCCTGTCGAGCCCCTTCGCGCACGGCCCGTACCGTCGCGAGGCTCGCCACGACCGTGCATCGCGGGTGGCTCGTCTGCGCCGGCGTGTGCCTCCTCGTGCACTCCGTGATCGCGTCGCGGGGCGAGCCGCGCGTGCCGCGCCTGCCGTATCGTTCACGGGTGTCTTCCCGGAAGCCGGTGCCCGGAGACTTCGGTGGCGGGGAGGTGATCGCCACCCGCGACGGAGGGACGATCCACGTGGCGTTCGATCACCGGAGGCTGGCGGTGATCGCGGAGGACGCGGCGGGAGAGGAGCGCGCGCGCGTCGCGCTTCCGTCGCCGGCGCAAGGCATCGGAGCCGCGCGCGCGGAGCTCGGCGTGACGGCCCGCTCCGCATCGCGGAGGGCCCGCACACTTGCGCGCCCAGGTGCACCCGACCACGCTCCGCCCTCGCATGCGAGAGAGCGCGCGAATGCCCGTCCGTTCGGTCGCTACGCCGCGTGACGGCGTCTCGACACCTGCGGTCGCGTCACCGCCGCCCGCCCCACGCAGGTCTCGAGTCACCGTCACGCAGCGCAGCTCCGTGATCGCGAGCGCGCTGAGCGCGCTGCTCCTCCTCGGCGTCGCCGCCGGGGCGCCCGCCCAGGATCCCGACTGGCGCTTCAACCGGCACGATCGCCACGTGAAGGTCGCGCTCATCGCCGGCTCCATCGGCGCGTTCGGCGATCATCCGTACGGCTCGCTCCTGGAAGCGTGGTGCGAGAACATCGAGGTGGAGAACCTTTCGCAGGTCGGTCAGGGCGCGCCCGCGCTCTACTCGCTCTTTCGCGAGCAGGTGCTCGAGAACCCGCGCGTCCCGCTCGGCGCGCCCGGCTACGAGGTGTGGCTCCTCTTCGGCGGCGGCCTCAACAGCGTTGGCGCGCCCGAGCGCACCAACCGCGCGATCCGCCGCATCTTCCAGGTCGCCTACCGCCGCCGGGTCGGCGTCGTCGCGCTCACCCTCACGCCCTGGGGCAGCGAGGACGACGCGCGCTGGCGAGGGGCGCGCGCCCTCCACGTGCTGCGCAGCACCCGCAACGTCGTCGACTACGTGCTCGGCCGCGCCACGCCGCGCCAGGCGCTCGGCAGCTACGCGCGCGCGAGAGAGGGCGTCGACTGGCCCGGCGCGCCCTGGCTCGAGAACGAGCGCCCCAACATCGCGATCGATCTCTACGACTCGCCGCTCCGCCATCGCGACGCCGAGCCCTGGTCGCTCGATCGCGCGCGCGAGCAGCTCGAGCGCGATCCGGCCTGGGTGCGCGCGATGCGCGGGCTGAGCCCCGAGCAGCGCGAGGCGCGCCTCGAGCGGGACGCGCGCGAGCTCTCCGAGGCGCCGCGCTTCTTCCTCGATCCGGAGTACCGCGGCTTCGATCACATCCACCCGAACCGCGCGGGCCACCACGTGATGGCGAGCACGATGTGCCCGCGCCTGCCGCCGAGCTGGGGCTGCGCCTGCCCGGAGGGATCGCAGTGAGCGCGCCGGTCGAGCACCTCGAGCGCACCGGCGGCTTCGCGCGCGCGCCTTTTGGGCACCGTCTCTACTTCGAGCTCGGCGGCCCCGAGCACGCGCCGCCGCTCATCCTGATCCGGGGCCTCGGCCGCTCGAGCAGCTACTGGCTCGAGTTTCGCACCCTCCTCGAGCGCGAGCGGCGCGTGCTGGTGCTCCACAACCGCGGCGTCGGCCGGAGCGACGCGCCGCCTCTGCCG
>JAEZBP010000382.1 GCA_023427125.1 Pseudomonadota bacterium
GGCCCCGGTCGAGGAGCCGGCTCCGATCGAGCCGATCAGCGGGGAGACGCCACTCGACCCGGCGCTGCGGCCGGCCTATCTGGCGTCGGAGCTCCTGCGCGAAGACTGGTTCCCCCGCTGCCCCCTCGCTCGCACGCTGCGCTGGGGCGCGCTCGGGCTGGGCGCGGCCGGCGCGGTCGGGACGATCGCGCTGGGGGGCACGGCGCTCGGACCGATGGTGCTGGCGAGCGTCCTCGCCTGCTGCGCGCTCGCCGGGCTCGCCCCCCTCAGCGCGCCTCAGCGCGGGGTGGCCCTCGCCATCCTCGGCGTGGTCGGGACGGCGCTCGTCGGGTGGGAGCGCATCGCGGATGAGCCGGATCTCCCGCTCCTCGCCTTCGGCGTCACGCTCGCCTCCTCGGCGCTCCTCTTCCGCGCTGCGCACCGGACCTCGCGCTTGGCGCGGGTGCTCGTGGCGATCGGGCTCGCGAGCGTGGCGGCTTGGCTGGTGCTCACGGGTGGGCTCGACGCGCTCGTCGTGGAGAGCTTTGCCTGGCAGCACCTCGTCGGTCCGGGCGTGCGGGCCGTGCTGGGGATCACGGTGGTGGCCGGCGTCCTCACGTTCCTCGATCCGACGGGGCACGGCGGCGCGTGGATCGTCGGCGCGGCGCTGATCGGGTGGCTCGCGCTGGACGTGAGCGCGACGATGGCGGTCGGCGCCTGGCCGCTGGATGGTGCGAGCGGCGAGGGCGTGTGGGTCCCGACGCTCGCGTACCCGTTCCTCACGGCGCTCGGCGCCGGTGGCCTCTGTCAGGTGTGGGTGCTCGCCTCGCGGCCGTAGGTGGGGACGGGTAGCGCCGACCGGACGGAAGGGCGCGCAGCTCGGCCCGCGCGCTCGCGAAGCGCGCGCCCAGCCAACTCAAAGGCGGTCGCATAATCACCCGGCTCGGAGAACGCCGAGCTGCGCGTTCACCCTCAACTGGACACCAGGGACGGATAGCGCCACAGGACGGAAGGTCCGTGCCGCTCGATCGCGCGCTCGCGAAGCGCGCGCACAGCCAACTCAGTCCGCGATACCGGTCCGCGGATCGGTCGAGACGACCTCCCAGACGAGGCGCTGGAGGCGCGCCGCGGGCTCCGCCGAGAGCCCGGGCGCGAGCGGGGGCAGGCCCTCGGGGCTCTGCCGGTAGAGGACCGCGAAGTGCACGAGCGCCGCGACGTAGACGCCGAGCTCGCTCGCGTGCACGTCGTCGACGTCGGCGTCCGGGTGCCGGCGCGGCATCGTCCGAAGCATCCGGCGCGCCTCGGCCTCGTCGATGTCGCTCGGCCAGCTCGGCGGCCCGACGTACGGGTTCACGAAGAGGTCGGCGAGCTCGAGAGGCCACTCCTCGCGGCTCATCCGATCGGCCAGCCGAGCGAGCACGGTGCCCACCGGCACGAGGAAGATCGGCCGGGCCGGCTGGCAGCTCGGCGCGCGGACCCAGCGCGTCAGCCGCCCCGCCCAGCCCGGCTCGAGCGCCGCGCCCGCGCTCGCGCGATCGGTGATCGCCTCGTGGATCGCGCGGTCGTCGCGGAGGCGGCGGGCCCAGTCCCAGCGCGCCGGCGAGCCGTGCCCGTCGGCGGGGTTGGCCGATTGAAAGCTCGACCAGCTCTCGAAAAGGTAGACGCGCCCGCGCGGGTTTTTCCGCTCGAGCTCGCAGGCGAAGCGCGCGAGATAGTACGCGGTGTGCTCATAGTGACGGTTCACGCGGACGGGCAGCGCTTCGGTCAGGACCAGCGCGTCATAGCGATCGCCGCGCTCGGTGAGCTCGCGGCGGCGCTCCGCCAGCTCGGGCGCCGCGCGCTCGAAGGAGTGCGCCGCGCCGCGGTAGAGGAGCGAGAGCGGGGCCCCCCAGAGGGTGTGATCGAAGGAGGCGTAGGAGAGGCCGCGCGCCTCGGCGAGCGCGCCGACCTTCTCCATCAGGTTCTCGGCGTCCGGGACGTGCGGATCGCGGCCGTTCATCAGGCTGTGGCCCACCCAGTACACGCGGCGCGCATCGATCGGGCCGGCGGCGAACGCCCGGCGGTCGATCGGCGCGGGATCCGCCACCGGCCACGCGAGCGCCGCGAGGGGGACGCTCATCGCCAGCGCGAGGATCGCCCCGCGCGCGAGCCTCGCCCGTGCAATCTTGCCTGCCACCGCCGATCGATAGAGGCGCCGACGACGCGGATCGCAACGCGGGTGCGCCGGCCGAGGCGGCTGCGGTACCGTCGCGTGAGAACGCGGATCGGGGCGCTCGCGATCGATCGCGGCGACGCTGGCGCTCGGGTGCGCGACGCCGCCCTTCGGGCTGGATCCGGCGTTCTACGCGCGCTGCACGGGCGAGCTCGGGCTCGGCGACCGGCACTGCGCGGAGGTGGCGGCGTGGAGGCTCCCCGCGGCGCTGCCGGCCGCTGACGAGCGCGCGGCGTCGCTCGGGCGCGCGATCTTCTTCGACGAGGGCTTCGCCAGCGTCCCCGGCGTGAGCTGCGCGAGCTGTCACCGGCCGCTGAGCGGCGCCCCGCCGCCCGCCGAGTGGGCGAGCTCCCCGTGAGCTCGAGCTCGGCTCCTACCGCCTCTCGGCCTGAGGCACCGCGAGGATCAGCCGGTTCTTGGGGGTGATCGCGGCGGGGATGAGCTGGGTGTGCGCTCGGTAGCCGGCGGCGCGGAGGCGCGCGACCCGCGTGACGTCGATCGCGAGCGGCGCGTCGAGCCACCCCTCGAGCCCGCCGGCGTCACAGCTCCTCGCGTCGTGACAGCACGGCAGCACCGCCACCCGCGCCCGCGCGTCGATCGCGCGCCCGAGCACCGCGTCGGTCAACACGCCGCAGGCGTGCGCGGAGACGATCAGATCGTCCTCGCGCACCTCGACCGCTTCGATCGAGGCGCGCTCGATCGCGACGCGCCCCGCGAGCCTCGGCCACGCCTCGGCCATGGCCTCGGCCAGCGCCGGCGCGCTCTCCGGGATGCGCACGTCCACCGCCAGCGCCCGCGGAGAAGAGTCGTCGAGCACGAGCATCAGGTGCGCGAGCAGCCCATGCCCGCACGCGAGATCGATCACCCGGCCGCCTCGGAGGCGCCGCCGCACGCGCCTCGCGACCTCCCACGCCTCATAGAGCTCCTTGCGCGGCAGGCACTCGGCGCGGCAGACCGCCCGCCCGACGCGATCGAAGAGGGTGCTCCCCCCGAAGCGGCCGAGATCGCGCGCCGTGAGCCGCGAGCGGCTCGATCGATCGAAGCGCGCCTCCTCGTGCATGCCCGAGCATGCTGCGACACGACGCGAACGTCGAAGGAGCGCTCAGAAGCGCATGGGCGCGGCCTTGCCGGTGAGGGCGAGACGGCGGCGATCCCAGCGGCGCTGGAGCCAGACGACGAGCGCGATGCCGAGGAGCGCGAGCGTGAAGAGCACGAGCCCGGTGGCGCGCGACGTCGGAGAGCGCGAGGTGCCGTCGATCATCCAGGGCCGCGCAGTGATCGCGCCGTCGTCCTCGAGGAGCTCGCGCAGCTCGTCCTCGGAGCTCTCGCTCGAGATCGAGCCGACGATCGGGCGCACGCGCAGCACCTCCGTGTCGTAGCGCTCGATGAAGCGCTCGTAGGCCCTCTCGTCGCTCGCGCGGCGCCCGCGATCCACCAGCGCGAGGACGCTCGGATCGTCGGTGCGCCACAGCACCCCGGCCGGCTCGGCGTCCTCGCTCGGCGACCAGCCCGGCGACCAGCCCGGCGGCCGCACCTTGACGAGCGCCACCTCGACGCCGCGGCCGTCGAGGCGCTCGTTGTAGGCGTGGCCGTCGAGGTCGACGACGCAGCCCTCGAGGCGCACGAGCCCCGACGGCGCCGGGCTCCGAAACCACTCCTCGCACGAGAGCGCCGAGGTCAACCCGAGCTCGCTCGGCTTCGGCGCGGCGAGGACGAAGCCGCCGACCAGGACGAGAGTGAGGAGCGCCAGCAGGAGGCGATAGCCGGTGACGGTCACAGGGGATCTCCGTCCAGGTCGTCCAGGTCCAGGTCGTCCAGGCCTTCGAGCGCATCTTGCTCTTCGTCCCGCTCGTCCACGAGCGCCGCGGCCAGCGCCGCCGTCGACTCGCCTTCGTAAGTCCAGCGAGCGCGCGGAACATCTGTCGTGAGCGCCTCGGGGTAGGGTCCGATGGCGACCTGCTGCTCCGTTCCGTCGCGCGCGGTGATCGCGAAGACGTGCACGCCGGCGCCACGGCGCGGCTCCACCCGCTCGACCCAGCGGTAGGCGATCAGCGGCGGTTCTCCTCCGTCGAAGCGGAGCTGTCGGATCAGCTGGCCTTCGGCGAGGGCGCGCTCGGTGCGCGAGCCCTCGGGCATCTCCTGCTCGCGCCCACGCTCGCGCAGCGCGGCGAAGAGGTCGGCGCGAGAGAATGGATCGGCGGCGAGGCGGACGATCGTCGCGCGACTCACCGAGCGCCCGCGCGCGATCAGCGCACGCGCGGCGGCGACGGCGACCGACGTGTCGGGGTGCGCGCTGGCCTCGAGGAGCAGCGCGTCGACGTCGGCGCCCTCGACGCATCGAAGGGCCCCGAGCTGGAGGCGTGCTTGCAGGACCGGCCCGCCGTGGTCGCCCCCCGTTCGCACCTCGAGGCTCGGCGTCGGAGGAGGGAGCGCGTCGCGCGTCTCGTGCCAATCGGCGATCAAGCGCTCGCGCACCGGCTCGAGCACGCCCGTATCGAGCCCGCGATCGCAGAGCGAGCTGAGGACGAAGGGCACGAGAGCGCGGAGGCTCGCGCCGGCGGGCAGCCGCACCAGCGGGCCCACGAAGATCGCGGCGTCGTTCGGCTCCATCATACCCAGGGGCAGCGGGAGTATGGGCCCCTCCGGATCGGTATCGCCGCCGGCCAGGACGGCGAATTGGGCGAGCGCCACGGGCCCTCCGATCGCGACGAAGCGACGCAACACCTCCTCGCGCGCGTCGAAGGGGAGCGCGCGGTACACCCCCGCGACGCGCTCCGACCGCTCGAGGATGAGCGGCGACCCCGCGATCGCGCCGATCACCGCCGCTCGGAGCCACACCTCGCTCTCCTCGTCGAGGCCGAAGCCCGCGTCGAGCGCGCCGAGCACCCGGTCGATGTCGTGGAGGGAGAGCGCCGGTGCCAGCTCTTCGAGGTGACCGAGCGCGAGGTCGCCGCTCTCCTCCTCCTCCGCGCGGAGGCGCTCGAGGATCTCGCCGAGCTCATCCGCCGGCAGCACCGGGTGCATGGGCCTCGACGTCATGGCGCTCACCCCGGCGATCAGGAAGACCATCACGAAGGCCAGAGGGCGGGCCGACGCGATCAGGATCGCCCACACCGCCTCGGTTCGGACCTTCGCGTGCTCCTCTCGATGAAAGCCGAGCCGCTCGCGACGCGCGACCTCCCGCAGCTCGCCGACTGCGCGCACGATCGCGAGGACCGTCGGGATCATCAGCACATCGCAGATCAGGCTGAAGAGCGCCACCCCGAGCGGGCCCCACTTGCCGCCGCGCTGGACGATGATCGAGGGGTAGTCCGACTCGAGGCACGCGCCGCACCGCGGCCCCGCACCCTCGGCTCCGCATTGCGAGCAACGCTCACCCTCGATCGCCATCGCCATCGCCTTCGAGCATGACTCCGCGCCCACCCCGCGCCAACACGCGCCGCAGATCGAAACGAACCATAGGTCACCCGGACCGTGATCGCGGGAAATTCTCTCGAGGCTGCGACATTTCGAGCGCGTGCGCCGCTTTGAGCGATCCCATCCGGTCGAAATGCGGCGTAGAGTCCGGGCATGGCGCTCCGCCAGGTCATCGAGCTCGCGCACGGCGCGGTCGAGGTCGAAGAGAGGAACGGCTACCTCTTCGTCGTCGAGACCGGCACGATCCGCAGCGTCCGCGAGGTCGCGGCGTACGCGAAGTCCATGGAGCGGATGATCGCGCAGTGCGGGATCAGCCGCGCGCTGATCGACGCGCGCGCCGAGGTGGGCGATCCGCCGCTCGAGGTCCGCAACGCCATGTGGGAGTGGCTCGCGGCGCCCGACCGCGGCTTCACGATGGTGGCCTTCGTGCTTGCGTCCGAGATGGCCGTCGCGCGGGTGAACATGACCGCGCTCTCGCGCAAGGCGGCGGTGCGCGCGTTCGAGAGCGTGCAGCAGGCCACGCGCTGGCTCACCCGCGGCAGCCGCCCGGGGTCCACCATGAGCATGCCCGCGATCGCGTCGGGCTCCTCGAACCCGCCGCGCCGCGCGGACACGCCGGCCGCGCACGCGCCGACCGAGCCTCCGCCGCCTTCGGTCAACCCGCCGCCGCCCTTCGAAGCCTCGCGGCTCCCCGCGCCGCCGACGGTCCCTCGCGAGG
>JAEZBP010000798.1 GCA_023427125.1 Pseudomonadota bacterium
GGCTCGCCGAGCGCGCGCCCCATCGAGGGATCCCCGGGATGCCGTCGGCCGCATCGCCGACGAGCGCGAGGTAGTCGGGGATCGAGCCCGGGGAGACGCCGAACTTCTCGCGCACGCCGTCCGCGTCGAGCCGCTGATCGCGCCGGCGATCCCAGAGCACCACCCGGTCGCCACGCACGCACTGCGCGAGGTCCTTGTCGGGCGAGCAGATCACGATCTGCTCGACGGCCGCGTCGCCCTCGAGCTGAGCGGCGGCGCTCGCGAGCGCGTCGTCCGCCTCGAGCTCGATCATCGACCACACCCGGAGGCCGAGCGCCGCCGCCGCGCGCTCGGCGAGCGGGAACTGCCCGAAGAGCGCCGGATCGATGCCGTCGCCGGTCTTGTAGCCGGCGAAGAGATCGTTGCGGAAGCTCTCGATGACGGTGTCGAACGCGATCCCGACGTGGGTCACGCCCGGGCTCGTCACGAGCGAGAGGAGGCTGCGGAGCAGCGCTCGCGTGGCGCCCACCTCGCGGCCGCTCCGATCGGTCGCCGGCGGGGCCCCGAAGAACATGCGGAAGAGCTCGTACGTGCCGTCGACGAGGTGGACGTTCATCGCGACTCAGGAGCCCTTGCCGCCGCCCTGATTGACCACCGCGGTCCGCTCGTTGTGGAGCGGATCGGCGGTGTGCTGGTGGGCGCCCTCGGCGTCGAAGATCTCTGTCTTGACCTGGTGGACCTCCTCGCCCGCGCCCTCGGCGGCCTTCGACGGCTCGGGGCTGAAGCGGCTGTACACCGCGCCCGGGCCGAGCGCGTCGGCGATGAGGTTCTTGCCGAGATCCTGGCCCTCGCCCCACGCGGAGCTGTCGATCACGAACTCCTCCATCGCGCGAAGGTCGCGCTCGATCTCCTCACCCCACGTGCGCTTCATGAAGCGCGAGAGCTTGGTGCGGCGATACTTCGGGTTGTAGCTGCGGAGGAAGCGCAGGAGCGCGTCGCGGAACTCGAGCGCGGTCTGGTAGCGCGCCGAGCGAGAGCGGCTCATCGACTTCTCGATGATCCGGGCGAGCTGCTCGGGGATGTCCGGGTTGTGCTCGCGGGCGGGCGTGGGGGCCGCGTCGCGGACGGCGAAGATGAGGTCGATCTCGTTGGCGGCGTTGAAGGGCGAGGCGTTGGTGGCGAGCTCGTAGAGCACGCTCCCCGCGCTGAAGAGGTCGGAGCGCCAGTCGAGCTTGCGGCCGAAGGCCTGCTCGGGGCTCATGTACTTGACCTTGCCCTTGATGATGCCGGTCTTGGTCTGGATGCGGTTGTGCGTGGCCTTCGCGATGCCGAAGTCGCAGAGCTTCACCGTGCCGTCGTAGCCGATGAGCAAGTTCGAGGGGCTGAAGTCTCGGTGCACGATCTTGAGCGGCTGGTCGTGCTCGTCGCGCGCCACGTGCGCGTGGTGCAGGCCGTCGAGCGCCCGCGCGAGCACGTACGCGATGTCGTCGAGGCCGAGCACCAGGCCGCGGATCTTCGCCTTCTCCACGGTCGAGCGCAGGTCCTTGCCGTCGACGAACTCCATCGCAATCAGGAGGTTCGTGTCGACCTCGACGAGCTCGTACACCTCCGCGATGTTCGGGTGCTTGAGGTGGCTGACGAGCTTGAACTCGTCGGTCAGCATGGTGATGAACTGCTGATCCTCGAGGTAGTGCGGGAGGAGGCGCTTGATGGCGACGTCGCGCTTGAAGCCGTCGGCCTCGAAGGTGAACCCGCGGAAGATCTCCGCCATCCCACCGAACGCGATGCGTTCCGTCAGGTGGTACCGGCCGAGCCTCTTCGTGCGGCGCATCGCTCACCTGTGAGAGTGCCTCACGCGGCGCCGACCTCGCAAGCCTGGGGTAATCGCTGGGCCGCGGCCTCCTCGTCGAGGACACGCTTCGCGCGCGTCTCGGTGGCCTGCTAAGGCTCGCAGGTGGGCCATATCCTGAGCAGCGAGGCGCTCGACGAGCTGCGTTCGGCCCTCTCGGGGGGCGAGCTCTCGACGGATCCGGACGAGCTCTCGACCTACGGCCGCGACTGGACCCGCGTCCACGATCCGGCGCCCTCGGCGATCGCGTTTCCGCGGAGCACGCGCGAGGTCGCCGCGCTGATGGCGATCTGCGATCGCCGCCGGATCCCCGTCGTGCCCTCCGGCGGGCGCACCGGGCTCGCGGGGGGCGCGGTGGCCAAGGACGGCGAGCTGGTCCTCTCCCTCGCGCGGATGAGCCGGATCGGCGAGGTCGACCCCCTCGCGATGACCGTGCGGGTGGAGGCCGGCGCGATCACCGAGGCGGTCCACCTCGCGGCCGCCGAGCACGATCTCACCTGGCCAGTGGACTTCGCCTCGAAGGGCTCGAGCCAGGTCGGCGGCAACATCGCGACCAACGCGGGCGGCGTGAAGGTGATCCGCTACGGGCTCACGCGACAGTGGGTGCTCGGCTTGACGGTGGTGACCGCGGCCGGCGAGATCCTCGAGCTCAACGGCGCGCTCGAGAAGAACAACACCGGCGTCGACCTCCGGCAGCTCTTCATCGGCAGCGAGGGCACGCTCGGCGTGATCACGGAGGCGACGCTCAAGCTGACGCGGCTGCCCGGGCACCTCGACGTCTTCCTCTTCGGCGTGGCCGACCTCGCGGGCGTGCTCCGGCTCTTCGAGGCGGCGCGGCGCGGTCCCTTCACCGTGATGGCGTTCGAGATGTTCACCGACCGGTGCCTCGCCCGGCTCGCGCGCCACCGCGGCCTTGGCTCGCCGCTGAGCGAGAGCGCTCCCTACTTCGTGCTGCTCGAGGTCGAGGCGCACGAGCGCGAGGCCCTCGACGGCTGGCTCGGCGGGCTGATCGAGGCCGAGCTCATCCTCGACGGAACGCTGGCCCAGAGCCGCGAGCAGGCCGCGCACCTCTGGACCCTGCGCGAGGGCATCAGCGAGAGCCTCAGCGCGACCGGGCTGCCGCACAAGAACGACGTGGCGCTGCCGATCGCGGCGCTCTCGTCGTTCTGCGCCGAGCTCGATCGGATCTTCGAGGAGCGCTACCCGGGCTGGGAGATCTGCCTCTTCGGCCACATCGGCGACGGCAACCTGCACGTCAACGTGATGAAGCCGGAGGGGATGCCGAAAGCGGAGTTCCTGGCCCACGCGCACGAGGCCGACCGCGCCCTCTTCGAGCTGGTGCGCGCGCACGGCGGGAGCATCTCCGCCGAGCACGGCATCGGCCTCTTGAAGAAGGAGTGGCTCGGCTACACGCGGAGCCCCGCCGAGCTCGCGCTCTTCCGCGCGCTCAAGCGGAGCTTGGATCCGAGCGGGATCCTCAACCCCGGCAAGGTCATCGACTGACCGAGCGCCTACTCGCGGCGGATGATCACCCGGCGGGTCGTGCCGTCGGGCTCGACGTCGCTCCGCCCTCGGACCTGCCGGCGGACTCGCCCCGCGATCTGGTCGGACGCCGCAGAGAAGTGCCAGCGCGGGCGCACGGTGCCGTCCTCGTCCTCGGCCCACTTCAGGTGCGCGATGTACTGCGTGTCGAGCAGGCGGCGCTCGTTCGCGCGCACGGTCGCGAAGCCCCCCTCCCCTTCACGCGCGAGGAAGACGAGCTCCTCGCCTACGTTCTCACCGAAGTAGACCTGATCGACATGGGTGATCAGCCGGTAGGTCTCGCGCCGCTCGAGATCGACGTCGGTGCGGAGCGTGCGGACCGTGACGAGCGCGACGACGTCAGCGGCGGCCGAGCGCCGCGCGAGCTCGTCCTCCCACGTCTCGAGGTACGGACCTTCGAGCAGGCGGGGATCGCGCACCAGATCGATCCCGTTCTCGAAGATCGCGGCGTGCTCCTCGGTGAAGGGCGAGGTGACCGCGGCGACGGTGACCGGTGGAGCGCCGCACGCCGTCAGGAGCGCGAGCGAGGCCAGGATCTTCATCGTTCGCTGCTGCATCGTTGAGAGGGTACTTAGAAGGAGCGCTCGGTCGGGTCAATCACCGCCGAGGCGCTTCCAGAGCGCGACGAGATCGGGGGCGAGCGGCGCCGTCAGCTCGGTCGGCAGCCCCGATCGCGGGTGGGCGATCGTCAGCCGGTGCGCGTGCAGCGCCTGGCGGGTGTGGCCGAGCCGCGCCTCGAGCGAGGGGGTCATCCCGGTCTCGATGTGCTCGAGGAAAGCGTCCGCGCCCTCGGGCCCGTAGAGCTTGTCGCCGACGATAGGGTGTCCGAGGGCCGCGAGGTGAACACGCAGCTGGTGTTGACGCCCCGTCAGCGGGCGGAGCGCGACCAGCGTGTGCTCGGGCGCGCGAGCGACGACCCGATACCCCGTCCTCGACGGTGCGCCGTCCTCGCGCACCACCATCAAGAGGTGCAGGCCCTGGTCCGGCCGGCCGAGCGGGAGATCGACCTGCCCCTCGTCGGGGTCGATCCGCCCGCGCACGATGGCCAGGTAGACCTTCTCCACCGCGCGGCCCGCGAACGCCTTCTTCAGCTGCCGCTCGTCCTCGAGCGTGCGGGCGCAGACCAGGACGCCGCTCGTCTCGCGATCGAGGCGGTGCGCGAGGTGCGGAGGCGACTCCGGGTAGCGCTCGCGGAGCAGGAACGTGAGCGTGTTCTTGTGATAGCTCGCCGAGGGATGCACGGGCAGCCCCGCCGGCTTGTCCACGACCAACATCGCCTCGTCGTCGTAGACCACCCCGAAGCTCGTCGGGGCCTCGGGCTCCTGGAACGGAGGCCGTACGAGGAGCACCACCTCGCCCTCGCGGACGCGCTCGCTCGGGCGGCGCCGCCGGCCATCGAGGTGGTGGGCGCACTCGCGCACGATCGCGTTGGCGCGCGTCCGGCTCAGCCGCGGGATGCGCCCCTGGATGAAGCGATCGAGGCGCACCCCGGCCAGCTCCCGAGGCACCGGGAACGTCAGGACGATCGAGTCGGGCGCGCAGCCGGGCGGAGGTCGCTGAGGAGCCCGCTGCATCAGCGTGGGCCCGCCACCCGCGGGGCCCGCACCTGCGCGCCCCGCACGGTCACGCCGCCTTCGTCACCTTGCCGCTGCGGATGCAGCGCGTGCACGCGCGGATCTTCGACACGCGGCCCGCGACGAGGGCCCGAACGGCCTGGAGGTTGGGCCGCTGGAACTTGCGCGACTTGCGGTTCGAGTGGCTGACGTTGTGTGCGGCCTGATAGCCCTTGCCGCAGATGGTGCACCGATATGCCATGATCGTCTCCGAGAGGACGCCGTGCGTAGCACCCCTCCCTCGCCGCGGCAAGCGCGGGAGCCGGAACATCCTCGGGCCGCGCCGGCGTTCCCGATGACCTCCGATGACGACGTGACCACGACCCCTCCCGAGGCTCCCTCGGCCCGGCTCGATCCGGGCCGGCGCGCGCGCTGGATACGGCGGGCGGCCCTGGTCGCGATCTGCCTCGGGGCGGTCGCCCTCCGAGACGTGGGCGATCGCGGAGCGATCGTACCGGCGGTGATCCCGAGCGCGGCGGCGACGCTCGGGCCGACCGTGCAGCTCACCCTGGAGCTCGGCTCCTCGGACGCGGTCGAGGGCGTGCGCGTGGAGCTCTCCGCAGGGGGAGAGGTGCTCGCACAGCACGAGGGGGCGCTCCCGATCGTGCTCGAGGCGCCCCGCGAGGTGCCGCTCGTGCTCCGGGTCGAGGCCCCCGGTCGGGCCCGATACGCGGAGCCGCTGATGCTCGACGCCGACCGGACCCTGCGGGTGCCGCTCCCGCCTGGTGCGCGGATCGCGGGGTCGGTGGTGGACGAGCGGGGGGAGGCGATCGCGGGCGCGGCGGTCCAGCTCACCCGCGAGGAGAGCGAGGATCACCCGTGGCTCACCCAGAGCGACGGAGAGGGCCGTTTCGACGTCGACACACTGATCGCGGGCACCTACCGGGTGGAGGCCAGCGCACGAGGCCACTCGACGACGGCGCGGCAGGGAGTGGAGCCCGGTGGAGATCCTCTCCGGCTGACCCTCGAGCGGGTCGGGCTGGTGGGAGGCCGCGTCGTCCTGCCGGACGGAAGCGGAGCCGAGGGCGCGACGATCGTCATCGCCGGGAGCGGGATCTGGCCGGCCCGACAGGTCGAGGCCGACGCCGAGGGCCGCTTCCGTATCACTAATGTTCCACCGGGAGTCTACGAAGTGCGGGCGTTCTCCGGCGGGCTGGTCGCCGAGCCGCGCCGCGGGCTCGACGTCGAGCCGGGCTCGCCTGCCTACCTCACGTTCGCGCTCGTCGCGGGCGTCCCGTTCCGCGGTGTCATCAGGGATTCGGTCTCGGGCCGACCGATCGCCGGTGCCGCGATCTCGGTCAGCACCGAGGAGCTCGACGTGGCGCCTCGCGCGACGACCAGCGGCGACGATGGCCGCTTCACCGTCAGCGGGCTCTCGAGTGGTCCGCGCCGGGTGAGCGTGTTCGCCGAGGGGTACGTGCCGGTGGCCGCCCTCGAGCACCCGGGCGGTGAGCCCCTCGAGCTCGACCTCGAGCCGGCCGCGACGATCGCCGGGATCGTCCTCGATGAGGACCGACGGCCGATCGTGGGCGCCACGATCGAGATCGTCGGCGAGACCGCCGATCGGCAGCCGGTCGCGCTCGGGCCGGAGGCAGGGTTCCGGGCGGCCGTGTTCGCGTCGCACCTCGAGCCGACCGACGCCCCGGCCAGCGCGGCGGCCCTCGAGGTGGTGCCGGGCCCGGTCGCGCCGATCCCGCTCGCTCCCACCGAGCTCGGGCTGGCCGTCGCGCCGCTTCCGCCCTCCCCTGAGGAGATCCGCACCAGCGCCGCTTATCTCTCGGACGAGGAGGGGCGCTTCCGGGTGAGCGGCATCCCGCCGGGTCACGTGCAGGTCATCGCGCGCCGGGTCGGGCGAGCGCCCCAGGCGACCGCGCGCCTCTTCGTGGCCGCCGGCGGGGTGCGGGACGACGTCGAGCTCGTGCTGCCGCCGGCCGGGAGGCTCCGCGGGACGATCGAGGACGGGCGCGGCGACGCGGCCGAGGGGGTGCTCGTCGAGGTGCGCTCCGATCGAGAGCCCTACCCGCGCCTCGCGTTCAGCGACGATCGCGGGGAGTTCGAGCTCGACGACGTCTTCGGCGAGCTGACGGTGACCGCCATGCCGCAAGGCCGACCGGCGGTGCGCACGACCGCGACGGTCCGCTCGTCGGCGAGCGCCGAGGTCGCGCTGGTGCTCGAGGGCGAGCTCCACACGCTGAGCGGGCGCACGGTCGACGAGGCCGGCTTCCCGGTGCCGCGGACGCAGCTCGCGGTGGTGTCGCTGCGCGCCGACGCCCCGTTCCGCCGGACCTTCTTCGCCGCCGAGGACGGCACCTTCACCCTCTCGGAGCTCCCCGCGCCGCCCTGGCGGATCGAGGCCTCCGACCCAGCGTTCGCGCCGGCCCGGGTCGACGTCGCGCGCGCGGAGGGCGACCTCGAGGTGAGGCTCGCCTCGGGCGCCGAGCTGCGCGGGAGCGTGCTCGACGACTACAGCGGCGAGGGCGTGGCCGCGCGGGTACGCCTGAGCCGCGAGGGCCTCCCGCCCGAGCTCCGCGAGGTCGCCTGCGGGGGCGACGGCGCGTTCTCCTTCGCTCGCGTGCCGGCGGGCTCGTGGCGCCTCTCGATCGAGAGCGACCGACACCTCCCGCACCATCAGGACGTGGTGATCACCACCGCGCGCGGCCAGCGCGAGCTGGCCCTCGATCCCATCCGCCTCGCGCCCTCGGGCTGGCTCGAGGGCAGCGTGGTGGACGCGCTCGGCGCGCCGGTCTCGCGCGCGACCGTGTGGCTCGACGAGGCGACGAGCGCGCGCACCGACAGCCGGGGTGAGTTCGTGCTGCGAGGGGCCTCGGCGGGCGACGTGGTGGTCCACGCGAGCCACCCGGCCGCGGGAGAGGGCGCGAGCCCCGCGGTCCGGGTGCTGGCAGGTCGCGAGACGATCGGGGTGATCGTCCGGCTACCCGAGCGCTTCGACCCCGAGCGCGCGGAGGCCCTGCCCGGCCGGCAGCGCGGGGTGGCGCTCGAGCTCGAGGGGGCGCGGGGCGCGATCCGGATCCGCTCGGTGATCGCCGGGAGCCACGCCGAGCGCGCGGGCCTGCGCGAGGGCGACGTGCTCGAGGAGATCGACGGAATCGAGCCGGAGAGCGCGCGCGGCGCCGCCGCGCTTCTGCGGGGAGCGGCCGGGGTGCCGGCGGTGATCCGCCTGCGGCGCGGCGACGAGCGGGCGACCGTCCTGGTCGAGCGCGAGGGGTGGCTGCCTCCGTAGCCCGCTCTCGGCTCAGCGGGCGAGCCAGCCTTCCGGCACATGCTCCACGTGGCCGTCGGCTTCGAGCTTGATGAGGTGCGCCTCGGTCGAGAGCGCCGCGAGCGGCCAGACCACCGGCGGCGCGTCGTCGTAGGCCTTCGGGACGAGCTCGGCGGCGCGCGCGGGCCGCCCATGGCGCGCGAGCGCGTCGAGCACCTTGCGCTCGCGCTCGAGGCGATGCGCGATGTAGCGCGCGAGCGTCGCATCCGGATCGAGAGGGTCGCCGTGCGCCGGCAAGAGCACGCTCGCCCCTTCGGCCGCCATCCGCTCGAGCGACGCGAGGTAGAGGCGCATGTCTCCGTCGGTGGGCTCGACGAGGATGGTGCCGACGCCCGCGACCATGTCACCCGCGATCAACGCGCCCGAGCGCTCCTCGAGGAGGCAGACGTGGCCGGGTGCGTGGCCCGGCGTGTGGAGCACGCGGACCTCCGCTCCGTCGAGCTCGATCCGCTCTCCGTCCTCGAGCAGCCGCTGGAAGGCGATCTCCGGAGCGCGCTCCGCCGTCAGCCGGTGCGCCCAGAGCGGCAGCCCGAGGCGCGACGCGAGCGCGCGCGCACCCCCGATGTGATCGGGGTGGTGGTGGGTCGCCACGATGGCCACTGGCTCGACGCCGCGGCGCCGCTCGTCCGCCACCCACGCGATGGCGCGCTCGAGCTCGGCCGGATACGGCGTCGCCGGCTCGACGAGGATCGCGCGCCCCGCGCCGACGAGGAACGAGTTGGTGTGTGTCGCCGGCGGCAGCGTCGGGGTCCGCAGCGGCAGCATGCGCACCGCGCCCACCACCTCGTTCGCCGATCCGCCCATCTCTACTCGTCCTCGAGGCCCTCGAGGTGCGGGATCGCCGCGGGCGCGGGCAGCTTCACCTCGACGTGATCCGCGCCGCTCGAGACCCGCGGGAACATCGAGGCCCGATGCCCCGGCAAGATCGACGGCGACCTGCCCTCCTTCGCCCGCTTCGGATCGCCGACGATCTTCAGGCAGCTCTTGAGGATGGTCTTCACCGTCTCGAAGACGCCGATCCCCTCGACCGCCACCGCCTCGAGCTCGGGCACGCCGGAGGGCACGCCGAGCACCTCTCGCAGCGTCTCGATCGAGAGCACGCCCGGCAGGTCGCGCTTGTTGTACTGCACGACGAGCGGGAGCACGTTCGGGTCGTCGCCCTGCATGCGCAGGTTCGTCGCGAGGTTGAGGATGCTCTCCTGGTTGTCCTCGACGCGGTTGGGCTGCGAGTCGACGACGAAGACGATGCCGTCGACGTGGCGGAGCACCAGGCGGCGGGTCCGGTCGTGCGCGATCTGGCCGGGGACCGTGCAGAGGTGCAGCCGCACCTGGTAGCCCATGAAGGTGCCGAGCTCGACCGGGAGGAGGTCGAAGAAGAGCGTCCGCTCGGTCTCGGTGGCCAGCGAGATCAGCTTCCCGCGGCGCTCGGGCTTGGACCGTGCGTGGATGTGCTCGAGGTTGGTCGTCTTCCCGCCCAGGCCCGGCCCGTAATAGACCACCTTCAGGTGGATCTCCTGGTGCGCGTGGTTGACGAGGGGCATGAAGGGCTTGCGGCGGGCGGCGAGAGCTACTAGCCGTACCCGACCTCGGTCCAAAAGTCGACTGGGGCCCAGAGCCCTCCGTGACCCTCCCCCGCACGCTCATCGCATGGGTCGCTCCCCTCATCCTGGCGGGCTGCGGCGCGGCCCCGGCGCCGGACCTCCACGCCGCGTTCCGCAGCATCCAGGAGCACGAGGCGGTGATCGCGCGCCAGGCCCCGAGCGCCGAAGCC